>NZ_JBMVFV010000098.1:0-19420 GCF_049538395.1 Micromonospora sp. AB353
GGAAGCGTCCACATCCGGCCGGCCGCCACCAAGGTGCGTCTTCCTCCGCACCGACCGCTCCGGGCGACCGGGCGACGTTCCCCGTCGCGCGACCGCCCGCCCCGGCCACACGCGGAGGAGAGACCCATGCCGACCAGTCCGGCCCAGGCGCCCACGGTGCCCGCGCACGTGCTGCCGCACCGCACCCCCGCCCAGTTGCTCGCGGTGGCCCGCGACGGGCTGGCCGAGGCCGCCCGCACCCGTCCCGACGGCCTCCGGTACGCCGCCGCCCACCTCGCGGCGCTGCGCGCCGCCGCCGCCGTGCTCGCCGCCCGGGCCCGTCCCGCGCCCACCCGCCGGCACCGGATCACCAGCGTCTGGGTGCTGCTCGCCACCGTCGCCCCCGAGCTGGACGAGTGGGCCGCCTACTTCGCCGCCGGCGCGAGCAAGCGGGCCGCCGCCGAGGCCGGCATCCCCCGCGTGGTCACCGCCCGCGAGGCCGACGACCTGCTGCGCGCCGCCGAGGAGTTCGTGACGGTGGTGGAGACCGCGCTCGGCCTGGCCCACCAGCCGGCGCTCGACGGACTGCCCCGCCCGCTGCGGCCCGGTGCCTCCGGCTCCCCGCCCCGGCCCGGAGCAGCCGCCGCCTGATTCGTGGCGCCCGGCCGCCACCGGCGGGACCCCGGGTGGCCGGGCGCCGCACCCACGGCACACGCGTGCCGCGCACGACACGATCCACAGCACCATCCACGGGCGGGCCCGTGGCGAAACACGACGGGGGGTTGGTCCGATGGCGGGCCGCATGGTGGTCGGTTCCGCCGCCCTGGCCGATCTGGTCCGTCCGGCGAGCGCGCCCGACCCGGCCGGCGGCCACCGGGTGCTGCCCGTCCGGGCCGAGTTGACCGGGCTGCTGCCCAACCGTGGCCTGCGCCGTGGCAGCACCGTCGCGGTCGGCGCCGGCCAGCCCCGGCGCAGCGGTGCCACCTCGCTGATCCTCGCGCTGCTCGCCGAGGCGTCCCGGGCCGGTTCGTGGTGCGCGGTGGTCGGCGTACCCACCTTCGGGGCCGGCGCCGCCGCCGAGGCGGGCATCGCCCTGGACCGGCTGGCCCTGGTGCCCGACCCCGGGCCGGAGTGGCCCACAGTGGTCGCCGCGCTCATCGACGGGGTCGACGTGGTGGTCACCGCCGTGCCGGCGACCGTCTCCGCCTCGGTCGCCACCCGGCTGGCCGCCCGCGCCCGGCAGCGCGGAAGCGTCCTCGTCCCGTACGGGCGGTGGGACGGCGCGGACGTCACGCTCCAGGTGGTCCGGGGCGTCTGGCAGGGGCTCGGCGCCGGTCGCGGGCGGCTGCGCCGCCGCGAGGTGACCGTCTCGGCCCGGGGCCGGGGTGCCGCCGCCCGCCCCAAGGAGATCAAGGTGTGGCTGCCCGGCGACGAGCTGACCCGGGTGATACCCCGTTCGGCGGGGCTCGGCGTCCCGCCCGCCGCGTCGTCGCGCCGGCTGCGCGTGGTGGCCCCACCCGCCCGTACGCTCGCCGCGGCCGGTCCGGCGTGAGCGGCGAACCGCAGCGGACGCTGCTGCTCTGGTGCCCGGACTGGCCGGTCCTCGCCGCCGAGATCGTCGACGGGGTGCCCGCCACCGACCCGGTCGTGGTGCTGCACGCCAACCGGGTGATCGCCTGCTCCGAGCGGGCCCGCGCCGAGGGCATCCGGCGCGGGCTGCGCCGCCGCGAGGCGCAGGGGCGCTGCCCGCACCTGACGGTGGTCGACCACGACCCCGGGCGGGACGTGCGCGCGTTCGAGCCGGTGGTGGCCGCCGTGGAGGAGGTGGTCGCCGGCGTCGAGGTGATCCGGCCCGGCGCCTGCGCCACGGCGGCCCGGGGGCCGAGCCGCTACCTCGGCGGCGAGGAGGCGGCGGCCGAGCGGATCGTGGAGCACGTCGCGCAGAGCTGCGCGGTGGAGAGCCAGGCCGGCATCGCCGACGGGGTGTTCGCGGCCGGGCTGGCCGCCCGGGAGGGCCGGATCGTGGCCCCCGGCGGCACCCGCGAGTTCCTGGCCGCCCGGCCGGTCGAGGCGCTCGGCCGGCCCGCGCTGGCCGACCTGCTGCGCCGGCTCGGCGTCCGTACCCTCGGCGACTTCGCGGCGCTGCCGGCCGGGGACGTGCTGGCCCGGTTCGGTTTCGACGGGGCGCTGGCGCACCGGCTCGCCGGTGGCCGCGACGACCGTCCGCTGGCGGTCCGGCAGCCGCCCGCCGACCTGACCGTCACCGCCGACTACGACGAGCCGGTCGACCGGGTCGACGCCGCCGCGTTCGCCGCCCGCATGCTCGCCGAGCGGCTGCACGAGCGGCTGGCCGGGTACGGCCTGGCCTGCACCCGCCTCGGCATCGAGGCGGTCACCGCGCACGGCCAGGAGCTGCACCGGGTGTGGCGGCACGACGGCCTGCTCACCGCCGCGGCCATCGCCGACCGGGTCCGCTGGCAGCTCGACGGCTGGCTCTCCGGCAGCAACGGCCGGGGCGGGACGCGTCCGGCCCGGCCCACCGCCGGAATCGTCCGGTTGCGGCTGGTGCCCGACGGGGTGCTCGCCCAGGCGGGCCTGCAACCCGGGCTGTGGGGGGAGACCGGTGAGGAGCGGGAACGGGCGCACCGGGCGCTGAGCCGGGTGCAGGGCATCCTCGGCCCCGAGGCGGTGGTCACCGCCGTGCTCGGCGGCGGGCGGTCCCCGGCCGACCAGGTGCGCCTGGTCCCGTGGGGCGACGAGCGGGTGCCCGCCCGCCCCGGCCCGCCACCCCTGCCGCCCGCCTCTCCCGCCGCCGCGCCACCGGTCCCCGCCGGTTCGGTGAGCGGCGTGACGCCGTCGCGCCCGGCCGCCGGGGCCGCTCGGGGTGCCGCGTCCGCCCCTGTGGTCGTACCCCCGGGGGGCCGTGCGGGGCGGCGGGCCGGGCGGGGCCGGGCGGTGGCCGAGCCGCCGTGGCCGGGCCGGATCCCGCCACCGTCGCCGGCCGTGGTGCTGCCCGCCCCGCTGCCGGCCGACGTGCGCGACGCGGCCGGGGAGCCGGTCGTGGTGAGCGCGCGACTGACGGTCAGCGCGGCACCGGCCCGGCTCATCGTCGGCGACGGGCGCCCGGCCGAGATCACCGGCTGGGCCGGCCCGTGGCCGGTGGACGAGCGCTGGTGGGCGCCGGCCGAGGCGCGCCGCCGGGCCCGGTTCCAGGTGAGCCTGGCCGACGGCGCCGCCCTGCTCCTCGCGGTCGAGGGCGGCCGGTGGCTGGTGGAGGCGATCTATGACTGAGAGCCGGGCGAGATCTTGGTACGAAAGCGCCCCTCCAGGGGCCGTTTCGTACCGAGATCTCGGGCGGTCGGGTGGTGGGCGAGGCGGGCGTCGGTGAGCTTCCACAACCCGAAGATGCCGTGGTCCAAGCTGGAGCAGGTGCTCTCCGGCCGGGCCGGGGGCGAGCGGCACCTGCACGTGGTCGACCCGCTCGCTGTCGACGCCGACGGCGGCGACTCACCGGCCTGGAGCCGCAAGCGCCAGGAATACCAGCCGCCGGAGCTGGACCGCCCGGACGGCGTGGTGCCGTACGCGGAGCTGCACGCGCACTCCAACTTCAGCTTCCTCGACGGGGCCAGCCACCCGGAGGAACTGGCCGAGGAGGCGGCCCGGCTCGGGCTCACCGCGCTCGCCGTCACCGACCACGACGGCTTCTACGGTGTGGTGCGCTTCGCCGAGGCGGCCCGCGCGCTGCGGCTGCCGACGATCTTCGGCGCGGAGCTGTCCCTCGGGCTGCCCGGCCCGCAGAACGGCGAACCCGACCCGCTCGGCCGGCACCTGCTGGTGCTCGCGCACGGCCACGAGGGGTACGCGCGCCTGGCCGCCACCATCTCCCGGGCCCAGCTGCGCGGTGGGGAGAAGGGCCGCCCGGTCTACGGCGAACTGGAGGAGATCGCCGCGGAGCTGCGCGACCACGTGCTGGTGCTCACCGGCTGCCGCAAGGGGCACGTGCCCGCGGCGCTGCTCACCGAGGGCGTCGACGCGGCCGCCCGGGAACTGGACCGGCTCACCGCGCTGTTCGGCGCGGAGACGGTGGCGGTGGAGCTGACCGACCACGGCCACCCGGTTGACGCCGACCGCAACGACGCGCTCGCCGACCTGGCCGCCGCGGCCGGGCTGCCCACCGTCGCCACGAACAACGTGCACTACGCCACCCCGGGACGGCGTCGGCTGGCCACCACCGTCGCGGCGGTCCGGGCCCGGCGCAGCCTCGACGAGATCGACGGGTGGCTGCCCGCCGCGGCCACCGCCCACCTGCGCAGCGGCGCGGAGATGGTGGCGCGGTTCGCCGCGTACCCGGGGGCGGTGGCGCGGGCCGCGGAATACGGTGCGGAACTCGCCTTCGACCTGCAGCTCGTGGCGCCGCAGCTGCCGGCGTACCCGGTGCCGCCGGGGCACACCGAGATGAGCTGGCTGCGCCGGCTGACCATGGACGGCGCCCGCGAGCGCTACGGCCCGCCCGAGGCGCACCCGGAGGCGTACGCGCAGCTGGAACACGAGCTGCGGATGATCTCCGACCTCGGTTTCCCCGGCTACTTCCTGGTGGTCTACGACATCGTCGCGTTCTGCCGCGCGCAGGACATCTACTGCCAGGGCCGGGGGTCGGCGGCCAACTCGGCGGTCTGCTACGCGCTGCGCATCACCAACGTGGACGCGGTCCGGCACCGGCTGCTGTTCGAACGCTTCCTCGCCCCGGAACGCGACGGGCCGCCCGACATCGACGTGGACATCGAGTCCGACCGCCGGGAGGAGGTGATCCAGCACGTCTACGCCCGATACGGCCGGGAACACACCGCCCAGGTCGCCAACGTCATCTCGTACCGGCCCCGGTCGGCGGTGCGGGACGTGGCGAAGGCGTTCGGCTTCTCACCCGGCCAGCAGGATGCCTGGAGCAAGCAGATCGACAGGTGGGGTTCGGTCGCCGCGGTCGACGTGGCGGACATCCCGGAGCAGGTGGTCGCGTACGCCAACGAGCTGCAGACCTTCCCCCGGCACCTGGGCATCCACTCCGGCGGCATGGTGATCTGCGACCGGCCGGTGATCGAGGTGTGCCCGGTGGAGTGGGGCCGGATGCCCGGCCGCAGCGTGCTCCAGTGGGACAAGGACGACTGCGCCGCCGTCGGCCTGGTCAAGTTCGACCTGCTCGGCCTCGGCATGCTCTCGGCGCTGCACTACGGCTACGACCTGATCGGTTCCCGGCTCGACCTGGGCGACATGACGCTGGACGACCCCGAGGTCTACGACATGCTCTGCCGGGCCGACTCGGTGGGCGTGTTCCAGGTGGAGAGCCGCGCCCAGATGGCCACGCTGCCCCGGCTCAAGCCGCGCGAGTTCTACGACCTGGTGGTGGAGGTGGCGCTGATCCGGCCCGGCCCGATCCAGGGCGGCTCGGTGCACCCGTACATCAGGCGCAAGAACGGCCAGGAGCCGGTCACGTACGCGCACCCGCTGATGCGCAACGCGCTGGAGAAGACGCTCGGCGTACCGCTGTTCCAGGAGCAGCTCATGCAGCTCGCCATCGACCTGGCCGGGTTCGACGCGGCCGGTGCCGACCAGCTGCGCCGGGCCATGGGGGCGAAACGGTCGGTGGAGCGGATGGCGCAGATCGCCGACCGGCTCTACGCCGGGATGGCCGAGCGGGGCATCACCGGCGAGCTGGCCGACGACGTCTACCGCAAGCTCACCGCATTCGCCAGCTACGGCTTCCCGGAGAGCCACGCGATGAGCTTCGCCTACCTGGTGTACGCCAGCTCGTGGCTCAAGCGCTACCACCCGGGCCCGTTCCTGGCCGCGCTGCTCAACGCCCAGCCGATGGGTTTCTACTCGCCGCAGACGCTCGCCGACGACGCCCGCCGGCACGGCGTGGAGGTGCGCCGGCCGGACATCAACGCCAGCGGCGCCAAGGCGGTGCTGGAGTCCACGCCGGAAACCCGGTGGGGCAGCGTGCCGGGGGAGCCGCCGCACGCCTGGGGGCTGGGCGGCCCGGCGGTACGGCTCGGGCTGGGCAGCGTCCGTACCCTCGGCGAGGACGTGGCCGAGCGGATCGAGGCGGAACGCGCCGCGCACGGGGCGTACCGGGACATGCCGGACCTGGCCCGCCGCGTCGGTCTCACCGCCGCGCAGCTGGAGGCGCTGGCCACCGCCGACGCGTTCGCCTGTTTCGGGCTGACCCGGCGGCAGGCGCTCTGGGCCGCCGGCGCGGCGGCCCAGGACCGGCCCGGCCGGCTACCCGGCACGGTGACCGGCGCGGACCCGCCCACCCTGCCCGGCATGGCCGCGGTGGACCGCCTGGTCGCCGACGTCTGGGCCACCGGCCTGTCCCCGGAGAGCCACCCGGCCCGGTTCATCCGGGACCGCCTCGACGAACTGGGCGCGGTGCCGATCGCCCGCCTCGGCCAGGTGCCACCCGGACAGCGGATCCGGGTCGGCGGGATCGTCACCCACCGGCAGCGCCCGGCGACCGCCGGCGGCGTCACGTTCCTCAACCTGGAGGACGAGACCGGGATGCTCAATGTCACTTGCTCCCCGGGGTTGTGGCAGAGATACCGTCGAGTCGCCCGCACCAGCGGAGCACTCGTGGTGCGGGGCCGGCTGCAGCGGCACGAGGGCGTCACGAACCTCACCGCGGACCGGCTGGACGCGATCGAGCCCCCCGTCACACCGGCATCCAGGGATTTCCGTTGATGGAGTGATCCACATTACGGTTTCTCCGAGCCGGAGGCGGGAGACTCCCGACGCGGGTGGGCAGAGTGGCCCACCCGGGGTATGGGGGATGAACCGATGACCTTTCACCGCACGAACGCCGGTGGCGTGGCCAACGCCCGACGGACCCGCCTCGGCGCCGACTGGGCACCCACCCACGAGGCCGAGCCGCGGGAATACCAGGTGACCGACGGCCCGGTGGCCAACCACCAGCGTTCCCGCGCCGAGGACGACCCCGCCGGCGGCGGCGAGTCCTGAACCCGGGCCGGGGGGTGACTAGGCTCGGCGCGTGGAGCAGATCCGAACCCTCACCCCCCGCACCGCCGTCATCTGGTCGGTGCTCCGGGCCGAGCTGGACCGGCGGGCCGGCGAACGACTCTCCGTGCTCGACGTCGGCGGCGGGACCGGCGGCTTCGCCGTCCCGCTCGCCGAGGCCGGTCACCGGGTCACCGTGGTCGACGCCAGCCCCGACGCGCTCGCCGCGCTGACCCGCCGGGCCGCCGAGGCCGGGGTCGCCGACCGGGTACGCGCGACGCAGGGCGACGCCGACGCGCTCACCGGACTCGTCGAACCGGCCACCGTGGACCTGGTGCTCTGCCACTCCGTCCTCGAGGTGGTCGACGACCCGGAACCGGTGATGTCCGCGCTGGTCACCGCGTTGCGGCCGGGTGGCGCGGCGAGCGTGCTCGTCGCCGGCCGGGCCGCCGCCGTGTTCGGCCGGGCGATGAACGGGCAACTGGACGCCGCCGCCGCGCTCGCCGCCGACCCGCACGGCACCACCGGCGGCCGGGACACGCTGCGCCGCCGCTACGACGCCGCCGACGCGACCGCGCTGCTCACCGCCGCCGGCCTCGTCGTGGAGGAGATCCACGGGGTACGCGTGCTCGCCGACCTTCTTCCGGCCGCGGTGGCCGACGGCCAGCAGGCCGCCCTGGTGGAGCTGGAGCGCGCCCTCGCCGCCCGGTCCCCGTACCGGGATCTCGCCGCCCAGCTGCACCTGTTCGCCCGCCGCCCGGCATGACCGGCCCGGTTCCCGATCCTGCTCCCGGCCCGGCTCCCGGCCCGCTGGACCGGGTGGTGCCGCGCTACGACGGCGGTGCCCTGACCGACGTTCTGCCCAGCGCACTGGCGCTGCTCGGCGTACCGGGCGCGGCCGACCGCCTCGGCCTGGCACCGCGCCTGGCCGGGGTACGCCGGATCGCGGTGCTGCTCGTCGACGGCCTCGGCTGGTACCAGATCCCCACCGCCGCCCCGTACGCCCCGACGCTCGCCGGCCTGGCCGCCACCGCCGGCCGGCCACTCACCACCGGCTTCCCGTCCACCACCCCGACCAGCCTGGTCAGCCTCGGCACCGGCACCCCGTCGGGCGCGCACGGCGTGCTCGGCTTCACGGTCCGGGTGCCCGGCACCGACCGGGTGCTCAACCACGTCGACTGGACCGGCGACCCCGATCCGGCGAGCTGGCAGCCGGTGCCCACCTGGTACCAGCGGGCGCGCGCCGCCGGGGTCGCGGTGACTGTGGTCAGCCGTCCCGAGTTCGCCGGCAGCGGCCTCACGCTCGCCGCCAACCGGGGCGGCGACTACCGGGGCGCGGCAGGTGTCGACGCGCTCGCCGCCCGGATGCTGGCGGCGCTCGCCGCCGGGGACGGGCCCGCACTCGTCTCCGGCTACCATCCCGACCTGGACCGGCACGGGCACCTCAGCGGCGTGGACTCCGCGCCCTGGCGGACCGCCGCCGCCGACGTGGACACACTGCTGGCCCGGCTCGTCGACGGGCTGCCGCCGGACGCCGCGCTGCTGGTCACCGCCGACCACGGCCAGCTCGACGTGCCCGCCGGGCACCGCATCGACCTGGACACCGACCCCCGGCTGCGAGCCGGGGTACGGGTGGTCGCCGGTGAGCCCCGGGTCCGCTACCTGCACGTCGAGCCGGGCGCCGAGGCCGACGTGGTGGCCGCCTGGACCGAGGTGCTGGGCCCGGCCGCGCAGGTGCTGACCCGCGCCGAGGCGGTGGCGACCGGCTGGTTCGGGCCGGTGCCCGAGGCACACCTGACCCGGATCGGCGACGTGGTGGTGGTCTGCCGGGACACGTACGCCGTGGTCGCCACCCGCTCCGAACCGCCGATGGCGTCGCGGCTGGTGGCGTACCACGGCGCGGACACCGCCGCCGAGATGACAGTCCCGCTGCTGGTGGTCCGGGGCTGACCGGGCCCGGTCCTGGCCGGTGCGTGGGGTGGCGCCCGGTGGCCGTGGGCTGGGCGGTGGGGTTGTCGGACCGGCGGGCTAGCCTGCTGGCATGGGCCGCAGCCAGTCGTTGCCCCGAGGCGGTGACCCCCGCTTCGGGCCGGACGCCGACGACACCGGCTGCACCATCCTGCACGTCGACATGGACGCTTTCTACGCCTCAGTGGAGGTGCGCCGCCGCCCCGAGTTGCGCGGCCGGCCGGTGGTGGTGGGCGGCGTCGGCCCGCGCGGCGTGGTCAGCTCCGCCAGCTACGAGGCCCGGCGGTACGGCGTCCGCAGCGCGATGCCCACCGCCCGCGCCCGTGCGCTGTGCCCCGGCGCGGTCTACCTCCCGCCCGACTTCACCGCCTACACCGAGGCCTCGCGGGCGGTCATGCGGATCTTCCGGGACGTCACGCCCCTGGTCGAGCCGCTGTCGCTGGACGAGGCGTTCCTCGACGTGGCGGGCGCCCGACGGCTGTTCGGCCGGCCCGCCGACATCGCCGCGCTGATCCGCCGCCGGGTCGCCGAGGAACAGCGACTGACCTGTTCGGTGGGCGTGGGGCCCAGCAAGTTCGTGGCGAAGCTCGGCTCCACCCGGGCCAAACCCGACGGTCTGCTCGTGGTCCCGGCCGCCCAGGTGCTGGAGTTCCTGCACCCGCTGCCGGTGTCCGCGCTGTGGGGCGTGGGGGAGCGCTCGGCGGACGCGCTGCGCCGCCTCGGCCTGCGCACCGTACGCGACCTCGCCGAAGCGCCGGCCGGCCTGCTGCGGCGGGCCGTGGGCGAGGCGTCCGCCGCCCACCTGCACGAGCTGGCCTGGGGGCGTGACCCGCGCGGCGTCACGCCCGAACAGGTGGAGAAGTCGATCGGCGCGGAGGTCACGTTCGACACCGACGTGACCGACCCGGACGAGATCCGGCGGTCCCTGCTCGCGCTCGCCGACAAGGCCGGCGCTCGGCTGCGGGCGGCCGGGCAGGTGGGCCGTACCGTGTCGCTCAAGGTCCGTTTCGCCGACTTCCGCACGATCAGCCGCTCCCGCACCCTCGCCGTGCCCACCGACACCGCCCGGGAGATGTTCGACACGGCCTGGGCGCTGTGGGGCGCGCTCGCCCCGGGCGAGCCGGTTCGGCTGGTCGGGGTCCGGATGGAAGGTCTCGCCCCCGCCGGGCAGACCCCGCAGCAGCTCACCCTCGGTGCGCCCGAGCGCGGCTGGCGCGAGGCGGAGGCGGCGGCCGACGCGGCGGCTGCCCGATTCGGGCGGTCCGTCATAGGTCCGGCCAGTCTTCTCGGCCGTCGTGATACACGACAAGTCGAAAAACCGACCCGGCCGTAGGTCGTCCCGCTTTCCGACGCGCGGGGGCCCTCGTAGACTTGCGGGTAAGCAGCCGGTTGGCTGCCACGGTCTGTCGGCCCGCCCGGGCCGACCAACGTGACCGGGGAGGAGTGCCGTGCCGCTCTCGGAGCACGAGCAGCGGCTGTTCGAGCAGATCGAGCGGTCGCTTGCCGAGGACCCCAAGTTCGCCTCGGCCGTGCGCGCCAGCGACCCGCGTTTCCACGCGCGGCGTCGCGTGCTCGTCGCTGCCGGCGTGGTCGTCGCTGGTCTGGCCCTGTTGATCTACGGTGCCGTGATCAAGATTCCCGCGGTGGCCGTGGCGGGTTTCGTCGTCATGCTGGCCTCGTTGGGCTACGCGGTGCAGTCGCACCGCCGATCCCAGTCGCCCGACCTGCACGTGGTCGGCGGCACAACGAGCCGGCGCCGTCCCCGTGGCCGCAGTGGTGGTGGTCGCCGGGGCTCCTTCCTCGACCGGATGGAGGACCGCTGGCGGCAGCGCCCGGAGGGCCACCGCTGACCGCGTCCCGCCCCTGACCCGGGGCGGGAAACCGGCGGCGCCTCCGTAACAGTCCGGCGAGCGCCGCCGGAGCGTCCTGCTGCCGGTTGCCGGGTGAGCGCGGGCGAGGGCCCGCGCTCAGTCATGCCCGCAATCGACCCCACCTCCCGCCACCCACCGGTCCCGAGTGGGTTCTCGCCGCCCCCAGCAGGCACCACACCGCCCTCACCCGCGATCTTGCACTTTCGGCGCAAACTGCAAGATCGCCGGGCCGGGCCGGGCGGTGTGTCCAGCCCACCTGATCAGCCATGCCCGGCAGGCGGGATTCGCTGCCCGTATCCCGGGAGCCGCCGTAGATCTTGGTAGGAAAGCGCCCCTATGGGGGCCGTTTCGTACCAAGATCTCGGGCGCATCCGGCCAGACGCGGTGATCAAGGAGTTTGTGTCTTCAGCGGGGCTGGATTCGGACACAATCTCCTTGATCAACGCCGTGCGGGCGGGCCGTGCGGGGCGGCGGGGAGGGCGGGTGGGTGGGTTAGCGGGTGGGGCGGTGGGCCAGGAGGCGGCGCGGGCTCCAGCGGGTCATCTGCTGCCGGACCTGACCGCTCGTGGTCACCACCCTTGCCGACCGCTCGGCCAGGGCGGCGCGCCAACGCTGCAGCACCGATGGGGGCAGCAGCGCGGCCAGCAGCCGGGTACGGCGGTCGGCGCCCGCCGCCAGCGCGCCCCGGACCGTATGCAGCGCCGGCTGCAACTCCGCGTCGGTCAGCGGGTCACGGGCGTAGCGGGCGCGTTCCTCGGCGCGGCCGAGCAGGCGTACCCCGGTTGCGGCGTCCCCCCGTTCGGCGAGTGCCTCCCGGGCCAGCCGCTCGGCGGTGGCCCGTGGGGTCTCCGTGCGGTCCACCCGGACGTGGAAGTCGACGAGCGTGTCGAGCAGCTCGTCCCAGGCGGCGTGCGCGTCGGCGCGGGCCGCCTCGGCGTCCACGCCGACGACGACCGCCCGCGTCTCGCCGCGCTGACCCGGCACCGGCAGCGCGGTTGCCGCGGGCGGGACCGCCCGGACGCGCCGGCGGCGGCGCAGCGCGGAGCGGCGCAGGGCCGGTACGGCGAGCAGCGCCAGCAGCGCCAGCGCGCCGGCCAGCCACCACGGCCAGACCGGGCTCTCCTCGGCCGGGCCGCCCTGGTTCAGCGTCAGGCCCTGGTCGGTGTCCTTGTCCAGCCGGTCCGCCTCGTTCGGCCCGGCCGACGGGCCGGCCGTGTCGGGAGCGCTGGTGCTGCCGGCCGACGGGGTGACCTCCTCGGGGGCGTCGATGTCCGGGGCCCAGGCGGAGCGGACCGAGCCGGGTACGGCCGCCGCCGGGGTGGCGTCGAAGGGCACCCAGCCGATGCCGTTGAAGTTGACCTCGGTCCAGGCGTGCAGGTTGCGGTTGGTCAGCACATACGTGCCGTTGTCGGCCTTGCTGCCGTTCGTGAAGCCGACGGCCACGCGGGCCGGGATGCCGGCGGCCCGGACCAGCCAGGCCATCGCTGCGGCGTACTGCTGGCAGTAGCCGACCTTGGTGGCGAGGAAGTCGGTGATGTCCTCCCCGCTGCTGCCGTTGCGGGTGGACAGCGCGTAGGTGAAGCCGTTGTCCACGGAGAAGTAGTCGTAGATCGCCCGGACCTTGTCGTAGTCGTTCGACTTGTCCTTCACCAGCTCGGCGACCAGTTCCTCGACGGCCGGGACGGACGGCCGCTCGGTCTGTTGCCGCATCACCGGGCTGTCCGAGGGCAGCGAGCGGGCCGCCCGCAGCGCCGCCGGGCTGAAGGTGGACCGGACGTAGTCGAACGAGTAGCTCTTGCCGCGGGCGTTGTCCCGGTTGGAGAAGACGACCTGCTGATTCGTGTCGTACAGCCAGTTGCCGTTGAGGTCTTCGGTCTTGACCGGCTCGGTGTAGACCGGCAGCAACGGCATGTTCAGGTTCTTCGTCACCTCGACTGTGGCGCGGTAGCGCTGCCGGTCGACGCCGCGCGGGGCGTCGTCCCCCGGGTCGGACAGGGACCGGGCGACCGACCTCCCGGTCGGCACGCGTGCCTGGAAGCCGCTCGGCCGCAGGTCGTCCACCACGCCCAGGCGCAGGTAGAACGGGGCCGTCTCGTTGGTACTGACCTTGACCAGCTCGATTTCCTCGCTCTGGTTGAGCTGGCCGCTGAGCGCCGCGAACAGGTCGACCCGGCCCGAGCTGCCGCCCTGACCCGGGCGCCCGTTGCCCTCGCCGGGCCCGGCGCCGACGTTGTTCAGCAGCCCGCCGGTCATCCCGGGCACTGCGAGCGGCAGCGCCACCGCCACGATCACGCCGACCACGGCGAGCCGCCGTCCGGCCGCGGCGAGCGGGGACGCCTCCCAGACGTCCACGTCACGGCCCTCGCCGGTGAACCGGCGGCCGAACCGGCGTACCCGGTCGACGTTGTCGGTGACCAGCAGCCAGAGGTAACCGGCGGCACCGACCACGAACGGGGTGGCCGGGACGCTGTCCACGTAGACCGCGACCGGCACCGAGTAGATGGCGAGCATCGGCAGGCCGGCCAGCGCCGGACGGCGCAACCCGACCGCGAGCACGTCCACCACCACCGCGACCGCACCGATGCCGAGCACCGCGAGGAACAGCAGCGAGTCGACGTCCGGCACCTTCACGCCGTACGAGCGCATGTCCTGCAACGACGTCTGCAGCAGGTCGCCGAAGTGGGCGAACGTGGCCGGGGTCGGTACGAACGCGAGCAGTTCGGTGCCGCCGGGGAAGACCCACGTCAGGCCCAGGGTCAGCCCGGCCAGCATGGCCAGCACCTGCCCCCACAGCGGCATCCGGCCCAGCCGGCTCAACGCGGCCGAGCCGGCCACCACGGCGACCACGACGGCGGCCTGGATCAGCCAGGTCCAGCGTTCGAAGATCGCCGACAGCGGGGCCGCCGACAGCAGCGTCGCCGCCGCGGCGACGAACCCGATGTTGCGGTGCGGGGTCACAGGACCATCCCTCCGGTCATCGTCGTCCGCCGGCCACCGTCTCGGCCATGGCCGCCCGCAGCGCGAAGCCCTGCGAGCCCCGCCCGGCCTGCGGCCACAGCATCGGCAGGCGGGTGCCGTGCTCCACCCCGATGACCCGCCAGCCGCTCTGCAGCAGCGCGAGCGCGGCGGCGCCGTGCGCCCGTTCCGCCTCGGTCCGGGCGTTCGGGGGCAGGTTGAGCCAGGTGTTGCTGTCGAGCAGGAACGCCACGCAGGTGGCCCCGTTGCCGCGCAGCCCGGCCAGCAGTTCCGCCTCGGCGGTGCCGAGCGTGCCGAGCAGCGCGATGATCAGACCGCCGTCGGCCCGCTGCCGGACCTGCTGCACCAGCGTGGTGATCTCGCCGCGCCGGTCCAGGTGCACGTCGGCGAGGTGGTCGAGCAGCAGACCCTCGCCGCCTGCCTCGGTGGCGCCGACGTCGGCGCCGTTGCCGGTGACCAGCCGCAGCTTGTAGCCGGCCTCGCGCAGGTGCACGGCGATGCTGGCGGCGGCCGAGACCGCCCACTCGAAGCTGGCTGTCGGGCCCTCGCCCCGGTGCCCGGCGGCGCGGGTGTCCAGCACCACCGTGGCCCGGCTCTCCCACGGCTGCTCCTCGCGGCGCACCATCAGCTCACCGGTGCGGGCGGTGGACTTCCAGTGCACCCGGCGCAGGTCGTCGCCCATCCGGTACTCCCGGGTGGCGGCGTCGTCCTCGCCGTGCACCGCCACCGAGCGGGCCCGGCTGTCGCCGCTGCCGGCGTACTCACCCGGTAGCCGGACCGACGGCAGCGGGGTGACCTGCGGGATCACCGTGAGGTGGTCGGTGCTGGGGAACGACCGGGTCAGCTCGCACAGGCCGAACGGGTCGGTCAGCCGGATCACCAGCGGCCCCACCTCGTAGCGGCCGCGCACGTCCGCGCGGACCGTGTACGCCACGGAGCTGGCCTGGTGCGCGCCGAGCCGCTCCAGCACCACCCGGGGCCGGCTGCCGAGCGCGTACGGCAGGCGGTCCTCCAGCAGCAGCGTGCCGGTGGGCAGCCGGGACAGGTTCTGCAGCCGCAGCACCACCCGGGAGCTGGCACCGACCGGCACCCGGTGCGGCTCCAGCGACCTGTTGCAGGCCAGCTTGTACCGGCTGCGTCCGACGTACGCGGCGGCCAGCAGCGGCAGAACGGCGAGCAGGACCGCCACCCGGAGCAGATCCTTCTCGCCGAGGATGCCGGCGGAGATCGCGGCGGCCACCGCGGCCGCCAGGAAGGAGCGGCCGCGGGTGGTCAGCCCACGCAGGCCGTCGCGCACGTCACGGCCTCCGCGGCTCGTACGGCCCGCGGCCGTTGTTGCCGCCGCCGGGCCGGGTGTCGTATGGCGAGCGCTGCCGGTCGTGCGGGAGCGGCAGGCGGTGCACCAGCTCGGAGACGATCGCGTCGGTGGTGCGCCGGGCCAGCTGCGCGTCCGCGGTCGGGATGATCCGGTGCGCCAGCACCGGCACCGCGAGAACCTGGAGGTCGTCCGGCAGGACGTAGTCGCGGCCCTCCAGGGCGGCCACCGCGCGGGCGGTGCGCAGCAACTGGAGCGTGGCCCGCGGGGACGCGCCCAGCCGCAGGTCGGGGGCCTCCCGGGTGGCGGTGACCAGGTCGATCGCGTACTGCTTGACGGCGTCGGCGACGTGCACCTGCCGGACGTGGCCGATCAGCCGGCGGACGGTCGCCGCGTCGGAGACCGGCCGCAGCCCGGGCAGCGGGTCGGTGGCGCCGTGCCCGTCGAGCATGGCCAGCTCGGCGCGCGGGTCCGGGTAGCCCATGGCGATGCGGGCGGTGAACCGGTCGCGCTGCGCCTCGGGCAGCGGGTAGGTGCCCTCCATCTCGATCGGGTTCTGCGTCGCGATCACCATGAACGGCGTCTGCAACTGGTAGGTGACCCCGTCGACGGTGACCTGCCGCTCCTCCATGCACTCCAGCAGCGCCGACTGGGTCTTCGGCGAGGCCCGGTTGATCTCGTCGCCGACCACCAGGTTGGCGAAGACCGCGCCGGGGCGGAACTCGAAGTCGTGCGTCTCCTGGTTGTAGACGCTGACGCCGGTGACGTCGCTGGGAAGCAGGTCGGGGGTGAACTGGATCCGCCGGACCGAGCAGTCGATGGACCGGGCCATCGCCTTGGCGAGCTTGGTCTTGCCGACGCCGGGCACGTCCTCGATGAGCAGGTGGCCCTCGGCCAGCAGCACCGCCAGGGCGAGCCGGACGGTGGCGGTCTTGCCCTCGATGACCTGCTCGATGTTGGCCACGATGGCCTCGCTGGCGGCGCGGAACTCGTCGTGCGGCAGCAGACCGCCCACCTCGTCCCAGGTCTGTTGTGTCACGGGCCTCCTCCTCGTCGCCTGGACGGCAGCTCTTTATAGAGCACCTGGACCCGCCGTTGGGTTCGCGACGCCGAGCCTCGTCTGCCGCAGAAATCTCATTGGTATCTCAGGCTAACCATGTTTGTCGTTACTGCCGACTCCCGCAGGTGGTCGGTCGGTTACGCCCGGAATATTCGCCGGACCGGGGGACCGGCCGCCGCGGGTGGAACGGGCGCGCCGCCGCCGAGGGGTGCGAGGTACACTGCCTGCATGGCCGGGTTCTTCCTGCTTCTTACCGAGCCGTGTTGATGCGCTGAACGCGCGACAGCACGGCCGCCCCTCCTGCGCGAGGGGCTTTTTTGTGCCCGCAGCAGACCGCCCACAATTCCTTCGAATCGATCCGCGCCGAGGAGACGCCATGAGTGAGGCAGCCGCACCGGCGACCGACATCCCCCCGTTCCGGTACACCGCCGCCCTGGCCGACGAGATCGAGCACCGCTGGCAGGACACCTGGGCGCGGGAGGGCACCTTCCACGCGCCGAACCCGGTCGGTCCGCTGGCCGACCCGGGCCACCCGCGCGCGGGCGCCGAGAAGCTGTACGTGCTGGACATGTTCCCGTACCCGTCCGGCGCCGGCCTGCACGTCGGGCACCCGCTGGGCTACATCGGCACCGACTGCTACGCCCGCTACCAGCGGATGGCCGGGCGCAACGTGCTGCACGCGATGGGCTTCGACGCGTTCGGCCTGCCCGCCGAGCAGTACGCGGTGCAGACCGGCACCCACCCCCGGACCACCACCGAGGCCAACATCGAGCGGTACCGGGAGCAGCTGCGCCGGCTGGGGCTGGGCCACGACGAGCGGCGGTCGGTGGCGACCATCGACACCGAGTTCTACCGCTGGACGCAGTGGATCTTCCTGCAGGTCTTCAACTCCTGGTACGACGCGGACGCCAAGAAGGCCCGGCCGATCGCCGAGCTGATCGCCGAGTTCGAGGGCGGCACCCGCGCCACCCCGGACGGGCGTCAGTGGGCCGAGCTGTCCGTGGGGGAGCGGCGGCGCGTCGTCGACGACCACCGCCTGGCGTACGTCTCGGAGGCGCCGGTCAACTGGTGCCCGGGGCTGGGCACCGTGCTGGCGAACGAGGAGGTCACCGCCGACGGCCGTTCCGAGCGCGGCAACTTCCCGGTCTTCAAGCGCAACCTGAAGCAGTGGATGATGCGGATCACCGCGTACGGGGACCGGCTGCTGGAGGATCTGGACACACTGGACTGGCCCGAGCCGATCAAGCTGCAGCAGCGCAACTGGATCGGCCGGTCGACCGGCGCGCACATCGACTTCCCGACCGCCGCCGCGCCGGTGCGGGTGTTCACGACCCGGCCGGACACCGTCTTCGGTGCCACCTACATGGTGCTGGCGCCGGAGCACGAGCTGGTCGACGTACTGACGCCGGCCGTCTGGCCGGAGGGGACGAAGGACGCCTGGACCGGTGGGCACGCGAGCCCGCGTGCGGCCGTCGAGGCGTACCGGAAGGCCGCCGCGGCCAAGACGGACGTGGAGCGGCAGGCGGACAGCAAGGAGAAGACCGGTGTCTTCGTCGGCGCCTACGCGACCAACCCGGTGACCGGCGGCCAGATCCCGATCTTCATCGCCGACTACGTGCTGGCCGGATACGGCACCGGCGCGATCATGGCGGTGCCTGCCCAGGACGAGCGGGACTGGGCCTTCGCCGAGGTCTTCGAGCTGCCGATCGTGCGGACCGTGCAGCCGCCGGAGGGCTTCGACGGCAAGGCGTACACCGGTGACGGCCCGGCGATCAACAGCGCCGCGCCGGAGCGCGGCATCGACCTGGACGGCCTGGGCGTCACCGACGCCAAGGCGCGGATCATCGAGTGGCTGGAGGCCAACGGGCACGGCGCCGGCGCGGTCACCTGGCGGCTGCGCGACTGGCTGTTCTCCCGGCAGCGCTACTGGGGCGAACCGTTCCCGATCGTCTACGACGAGACCGGGGCGCCGATCGCGCTGCCCGAGTCGATGCTGCCGGTCGAGCTGCCCGAGGTGGAGGACTTCTCGCCGAAGACGTTCGACGCCGACGACGCCGGCAGCAACCCGGAGACCCCGCTGTCGCGGCGGCGCGACTGGGTCGAGGTCGAGCTGGACCTGGGCGACGGGCCCAAGCGCTACACCCGCGAGACCAACGTGATGCCGCAGTGGGCCGGCTCCTGCTGGTACGAGCTGCGCTATCTGGACCCGACCGACTCGCAGCGCTTCGCCGACCCGGAGAACGAGGCGTACTGGATGGGCCCGCGCCGCGACGGCGACTGCGGGGGCACCGACCTGTACGTCGGCGGCGCCGAGCACGCCGTGCTGCACCTGCTGTACGCGCGTTTCTGGCACAAGGTGCTGTACGACCTGGGCCACGTGTCGTCGTTCGAGCCGTTCCGCCGTCTGTTCAACCAGGGCATGATCCAGGCGTACGCGTTCGTCGACCCGCGTGGTGCCTACGTGCCCGCCGAGGAGGTCGTCGAGGTCGACGGCCGCTGGTTCCACGGCGAGACCGAGGTCCGGCGCGAGTACGGCAAGATGGGCAAGTCGCTGAAGAACGTGGTCACCCCGGACGACATGTGCGCGGCGTACGGCGCCGACACGTTCCGGGTGTACGAGATGTCGATGGGCCCGCTGGAGGTGTCCCGCCCCTGGGAGACCCGGGCCGTGGTCGGCTCGTACCGGTTCCTGCAGCGGGTCTGGCGCACCGTCGTCGACGAGCAGACCGGCGAGCTGCGGGTCACCGACGAGCCGGCCGACGAGGCGACCCGGCGGCTGCTGCACAAGGCGATCGACGGGGTCCGCTCCGACATGGACGGGATCCGGTTCAACACCGCCATCGCCAAGCTGATCGAGCTGACGAACGGCCTGACCCGGCTGGCGCGTACGCCGCGCGAGGTGGCCGAGCCGCTGGTGCTGATGGTCGCCCCGTTCGCCCCGCACATGGCCGAGGAGCTGTGGCGCAAGCTGGGCCACGACACCTCGCTGGCGTACGCGGACTTCCCGGTCGCCGACCCGGCCCTGCTGGTGGCCGAGTCGGTCACGTACCCGGTGCAGGTCAACGGCAAGGTCCGGGGCCGGATCGAGGTGCCCGCCGACGCGTCCGAGGAGACCGTCCGCGCGGCGGCGCTGGAGGCGGTCGCCGGCACGCTGGCCGGCAAGGAGCCGCGCAAGGTGATCGTGGTGAAGGGCCGGATGGTCTCGGTCGTCGCCTGACCCGGCCGGTGGGCGTGTCCGCAAGA
>NZ_JBMVFV010000099.1:0-19042 GCF_049538395.1 Micromonospora sp. AB353
TCTCCCGTCCGACCTGGACCGCCGTCTCTGTTACGAGAAAGAGACATGCGCATTTCGCGCGCTTGGTTGACGGGGCAACTTGTGAGCGTTAACACTCCCCGTGAGGGTTACCTGTGTCACAGGGACCGCCACGACAGGGAGGACGCTCGTGCGCAGACGACTTCTGGCCGCACTCAGCGGTGCCGCGCTCGCGATCAGCCTGGCCGCCTGCAGCGGCGAGGGCGCGGGAGGCGGCGGAGACACCAGCTCGGCCAAGCCCGGCGACCTGACGATCGGCGTCTCGATGCCGACGCAGACCTCGGAACGATGGATCGCCGACGGCAACTCGGTGAAGGAGAAGCTCCAGGCCAAGGGCTACAAGGTCGACCTGCAGTACGCCGGGGACGACATCCCGACCCAGTCGCAGCAGATCGACCAGATGATCACGCAGGGCGCGGACGTGCTGGTCATCGCCCCGATCGACGGCACCGCGCTCAGCGGCCAGCTCCAGGCCGCCGCGGCCGCGAAGATCCCGGTCATCTCCTACGACCGGCTCATCCGCAACAGCCCGAACGTGAGCTTCTACGTCAGCTTCGACAACTACAAGGTCGGCGTGGCGCAGGCCAACGCGCTCCTGGTCGGCCTCGGCCTGCTCACCAAGGACGGCGCCAAGGGCACCGCCACCGGCCCGTTCAACGTGGAGCTGTTCGCCGGCTCGCTGGACGACAACAACGCCGGGTTCTTCTTCAACGGCGCGATGGACACGCTCAAGCCGTACTTCGACGCCGGCACGCTCAAGGTCAAGTCGGGGCAGACCAAGATCGAGCAGGCCGCCATCCTGCGCTGGCAGCAGGAGACCGCGCAGAAGCGGATGGAGGACCTGCTCACCTCCAGCTACAACGACGGCAGCAAGGTCGACGGCGTGCTGTCGCCGTTCGACGGCCTGTCCCGCGGCATCATCACCGCGCTGCAGAACGCCGGCTACCGCGGCGGCGCCAAGAAGATGCCGGTGGTGACCGGCCAGGACGCCGAGGTCGCCTCGGTGAAGCTGATCAACGACGGCGTGCAGAGCTCGACGGTGTTCAAGGACACCCGGCTGCTGGCCGAGCAGGCGGTCATCGCCGCCGAGGCGTTCCTGCGCAAGGAGGAGCCGAAGGCCAACGAGACCAAGGCGTACAACAACGGCGTCAAGGTCGTGCCCGCGTTCCTGCTGCCGGTGCAGACCGTCTACAAGGAGGACATCAAGGCCGTCCTGATCGACTCCGGCTACCTGACCGAGCAGGAGGTCGCCGCCGGACGGGCCGGCTGACCCGCGCGGCGACGGGCCCGGCGGCCACCGCGCCACCGGGCCCGTCCGCTCCGGACACCTCGACCACGAGCAGGACGGATACCCATGAGCGATCACATCCTCGAGATGCGGGGCATCACGAAGACCTTCCCGGGCGTGGCCGCGCTCCAGGACGTCTCGCTCGCCGTACGGCGCGGCGAGATCCACGCGATCTGCGGTGAGAACGGCGCCGGCAAGTCCACCCTGATGAAGGTGCTGTCCGGGGTCTACCCGGCGGGCAGTTACGACGGCCAGATCGTCCTCGACGGCGAGCCGGTCGGGTTCCGGGGGATCCAGGACAGCGAGGCCCGCGGCATCGTCATCATCCACCAGGAACTCGCCCTGGTGCCCTACCTGTCGATCGCCGAGAACATCTTCCTCGGCAACGAGCGCCGCGGCCGCGGCGGGCTCATCGACTGGCACCGGACCAACGCGGAGGCCGCGGCGCTGCTGCGGTCGGTCGGGCTGCACGAGAACCCGGTCACGCCGGTCATCCAGCTCGGCGTCGGCAAGCAGCAGCTCGTGGAGATCGCCAAGGCGCTGTCCAAGAAGGTACGGCTGCTGATCCTCGACGAGCCCACGGCGGCACTCAACGACGTCGACTCGGCGCACCTGCTGGACCTGATGCGCCGGCTGCGCGAACAGGGCATCACCTGCATCATGATCTCGCACAAGCTCGGCGAGATCACCGCCGTCGCCGACTCGACCACAGTCATCCGCGACGGCCGTACCGTCGAGACGCTGGACATGTCCGACAGCGCCGTCACCCAGGACCGGATCATCCGCGGCATGGTCGGGCGCGACCTGGCCGCCTTCTACCCGGCCCGCAGCGTCACCCCGGGCGACGAGGTGCTGCGGATCGAGGACTGGTCGGTGCGCCACCCGACCCAGGACCGCCTGGTCGTCGACCGGGCGTCGCTGCACGTACGCGCCGGTGAGGTCGTCGGCATCGCCGGCCTGATGGGCGCCGGGCGCACCGAGCTGGCGATGAGCGTGTTCGGCCGGGCGTACGGCCGGGACATCAGGGGCCGGCTGTTCGTCAGGGGCCGTGAGGTACGGGCGCGCACCGTCGCCGAGGCCATCGCCAACGGCATCGCGTACGCCACCGAGGACCGCAAGCACTACGGCCTCAACCTCATCGACGACGTCCGCGGCAACGTCTCGGCCGCCGCGCTCGACAAGCTGGCCCGGCGCGGCTGGATCGACGGCAACCGCGAGATCCAGGTCGCCGAGCGGGGCCGGCGTGACATGAACATCAAGGCGCCGACGGTGATGTCGGTGGTGGGCAAGCTCTCCGGCGGCAACCAGCAGAAGGTCGTGCTGGCGAAGTGGCTGTTCACCGACCCGGACGTGCTGATCCTCGACGAGCCGACCCGGGGCATCGACGTGGGCGCGAAGTTCGAGATCTACACGATCGTCAACCGGCTGGTGGCAGACGGCAAGGCCGTCGTGCTCATCTCCTCCGAACTGCCCGAGCTGCTCGGCATGTGCGACCGCATCTACACCCTGGCGGCCGGCCGGATCACCGGGGAGACGCCGGTGGCCGAGGCCACCCAGGAGAACCTGATGGAACTCATGACCAAGGACAGGGATCTCGTCCGATGACCAGCACGAAGCCTCCTCCCGCCACGAAGGTCGCCACGCCGGACACCGGCGCGGCGGCGAGCCTGCACACCGGCACCAGCGACCCGCGCGCGCTGATCCTGGGCAACCTGCGGCAGAGCGGCATCTACATCGCCCTGGTGGTGATCGTCGCGCTGTTCGCCGTCCTGACCGACGGCGTCTCGCTGAGCCCCGGCAACCTGACGAACATCGTCCTGCAGTACTCCTACATCCTGGTGCTCGCCATCGGCATGGTCATCGTGATCATCGGCGGGCACATCGACCTGTCCGTGGGATCGGTGGTGGCGCTCACCGGAGCGGTCTCGGCGGTGCTGGTCATCCGCGAGGGCATGCCCTGGTGGGCCGGCGTCCTGGCCGCGCTCGCGGTGGGTGTCGCGGTCGGCGCGTGGCACGGGCTCTGGGTCGCGTACGCGGGCATCCCGGCGTTCATCGTCACCCTGGCCGGCATGCTGCTGTTCCGCGGTCTGACGCTGCGCGTGCTGGACAACATCTCGCTGTCGCCGTTCCCGGAGGAGTACCAGCGGGTCGCGGCCGGCTTCCTCAACGGCCTGCTGGGCGGCCAGGGCTACGACGCCTTCACGCTGTTCATCGGCGCCTTCGCCGTGGTCGGGTACGCGGTGGCCGTGTTCCGGACCCGGGTCGCCCGGGTGCGCCACGAGCAGCCGGTGGAGTCGTTCCCGCTGTTCGTCCTGCGGATCGTGGTGGTCGGCGCCGTGGTCATGTGGTTCGCCTGGCAGCTCGCCCACGCCCGGGGCCTGCCGATCGTGCTCATCGTGCTGGCCGTGCTGGTGCTGATCTACGGCCTGCTCACCCGCCGTACGGTGTTCGGCCGCCAGGTGTACGCCATCGGCGGCAACCTGCCCGCGGCGATGCTGTCCGGCGTACGGGTGAAGCGGGTCAACTTCTGGATCTTCGTCAACATGGGCTTCCTGTCCGCCGTGGCGGGCGTCATCTACTCGTCCCGCTCCAACGGGGCCCAGCCGGCGGCGGGCAACATGTTCGAGCTGGACGCGATCGCGGCGGCGTTCATCGGCGGCGCGGCCGTCACCGGTGGCGTCGGTACCGTGGTCGGCGCCATGGTGGGTGGCCTGATCATGGCGGTGATGAGCAACGGGATGCAGCTCATGGGCGTCGACCAGTCCGTCCAGTCGGTGGTCAAGGGCCTGGTGCTGCTCGTCGCGGTGGCGTTCGACATCTGGAACAAGCGCCGGGCGGCCGGCGCCCGGTGACGGCCGGCCGGACGCTCGCCCCTTCGTCCGGCCGGCCGCCGTTCACCGGCCGTAGCCGCTCACGCCCGGCTCCACCGTTGGTTGGCGTTGCCGTGGCAGGTCCAGACGATCACCCGGGTGCCGTTGGCGGTGCCCGCGTTGTCGACGTCCAGGCACAGCGACGGGAAGCGCCCGTTGCTCACCGTGCCGTTGCCGTTGACGGTCCACTGCTGGTTGGTGCCGCCGTTGCAGTCCCAGATCTGCACCCGGGTGCCGGCCGTCGCGTTCGTCGGCACGTCCAGGCACTTGCCCAGCACCTGCAACGCCTGCCCGTTGGCGGTGAACTGCTGGTTGGCGTTGTTGTGGCAGTCCCAGATCAGCGTCCCGGTGCCGTTGGCGGTGCCGGCGTTGTCCACGTCGAGGCACCGGCCGGACGACTCGCTGCGCAGCCGGAACGTGGCCGGGACCGGCGGCGGGGTGGTGGTGCCGCCCCCGCTGACCCGGTAGACCACGGTGCCGTGCGCGGGCACGCTGGCGGAGATCGTGCCGGTGCTGGTGGAGGTGGCGTCGGTCCACGCGTCGCGCAGCGTGAACGAGTTGCCGCTCTTGCCCACCGCCGCCGCCGTGGTGGAGACGGTGGTGGTCGAGCCGCCCTGGTTGAACAGCGCGACCGCCACGTCGCCGTTTGCCAGCGGCTTGGCCAGTACCCGCCGGGTGCCGTCGAAGGAGACCTGGGCCGCCTGACGGCCGAGCGGGTCCTGGTTGATCGCGACCAGGTTCGCGTTGCGCAGGATCGCCAGGGTGGCCGCGTTCGCCGACCGTACGTCGTTGCCCATCATCAGCGGCGCGGCCAGGACCGCCCAGAGCGCGAAGTGGCTGCGCATCTCGGTGTCGTTCATGCCACCGCGGCCGACCTCGAGCATGTCCGGGTCGTTGAACCCGCCGGGCGCCGCGTACCCGGCCAGCGGCACCGTGACGTCAACGATGTTCTGGATGCCCATCGGGTAGCCGTTCGTCTGGCCGGTGTTCCACGCGTTGGTGATGTCCTCGGTGGTCCGCCAGAGGTTCGCCACGTCGCTCCAGTTGCGCTGCGGCCCGGTCTTGGCGTGGTAGCTGTTGGGGTTGATGCTGTAGACGATCGGCCGGCCGGTGGAGGCCAGCGCGTCGCGCATGATGCCGAACCGCGCCACCTGGTCGTTGATGGTGCCGGTGCCGGAGCACCAGTCGTACTTGAGGTAGTCCACGCCCCAGGCGGCGAACTGCCGCGCGTCCTGGTACTCGTGGTTGAGGCTGCCGGTGGCGCCGGGGAACGCGCCGCCGACCTGGGCGCAGGTCTTGTCCAGCGGTACCTGGTAGATGCCGAACAGCAGGCCCCGGGCGTGCAGGTAGTCACCGAGCGACTTCATCCCGCTGGGGAACCGCTGCGGGTGCGCCTGGAGGTTGCCCTGCGCGTCCCGGTTCGGGTCGAACCAGCAGTCGTCCACGACGACGTACTTGTAGCCGAGGTCGCGCAGGCCGTTGCTGACGATCGCGTCGGCGGTCTGGCGGATGAGGGTCTCGTTGATGTTGCAGCCGAAGGTGTTCCAGGTGTTCCACCCCATCGGCGGGGTACGGGCGACGCCGTTGTCCAGCGCCCGGGCGGGACGCGGGGCCACTGCCTGGTCGGTGACTGTCGCGGCGAGCGCCACCGCCGCGACGCCCAGGACGGCGAGCGTCCGTCGGGTCCATCTGCGCACTGATCCTCCTCGGTCGCCGGGCGCCGGCCGTGCCGGCGTCCGGTTGGGAGCGGCCCGCCGATCGCGCGGCGTCGCCCGGGGTGCGCGGGGTGCGCGGGGACGTACGCGGCACGGCAGTGGAGAGGGGCTGGCCGGTCACCGGCGGGCGCTCGTGGGTGGTGGGGTCCGGCGGTCGACGGGGTCGCCGTCCGCGTCGCCGCCCGGCTGCGGCGCCGGGGTTTCCCGGACGGCGGCGCCACGAAGCAGGGATGGCGAGAATGTTATCGCTGACATCAAACCCTGTAAATAGGGAGACGATCCGCCCGGCCCCTGTTGACGACCGTTCGCGCGGGTGTCGGGGGCGGGAAAAGTCCCGCTGAGGGGCGCTGTGCGACCTCGGGACGCCCTCTCTGCGCCCCGGAGCCCACAGTGCCGACGACGGTTGCTCGGCGATCCAGTAAGGCATCGATTGTTGTCGCTAACACGATGGGCGCCGGGGTTCGGCGACCGGACCGGGACCGCGTCCGTGTGGATCTCCTCCGGGCGCGGCCCCGCCGGTCCGCACCGCCCGGCCGCGGTGGTCCGGCGAGGGTGGTTCCTCGTTACGCAGCTGTTGCCCGGAGGTGTCTTGACGGATGTATATGTGAGCGCTAACACTAACTCCGTGACACGGCGGAGGTGCAGATGAGCGAAGTGGACGCGTCCGACCGGTACGTGATCGGTGTCGATTTCGGCACGCTGTCCGGGCGGGCGCTGGTGGTCCGCGTCCGGGACGGCGCCGAACTCGGTACGGCGGTGCACGAGTACCGGCGCGGGGTCATCGAGACCGCGCTTCCCGACGGCGGCCCGGCGCTGCCCCCGGACTGGGCCCTCCAGGACCCGGACGACTACCGCGACGTGCTGCGCCACGCGGTGCCGGTCGCGCTCGCCGAAGCCGGCGTGGACCCGTCCCGGGTGGTGGGCATCGGCATCGACTTCACCGCCTGCACCGTGCTCCCGACGCTCGCCGACGGCACACCGCTGTGCGAGATCCCGCAACTGCGCGACCGCCCGCACGCCTGGGTGAAGCTCTGGAAGCACCACGCCGCGCAGCCGCACGCCGACCGGATCAACGCGCTGGCGGCCGAACGAGGCGAGCCGTGGCTCGGCCGCTACGGCGGCAAGATCTCCGCCGAGTGGCAGTTCGCCAAGGGCCTGCAGATCCTGGAGGAGGATCCGGAGGTCTACCGGCGGGCCGAGCGCTTCATCGAGGCCGCCGACTGGATCGTGTGGCAGCTCTGCGGCGCCGAGACGCGCAACGTCTGCACCGCCGGCTACAAGGGCATCCGGCAGGACGGCAGCTACCCGTCGGCGGACTACCTGGCCGCGCTCGACCCCGGCTTCGCCGACTTCGTGACCAAGCTGGACGGTCCGCTGCTGCCGCTGGGCGCGCGGGCCGGCACGCTCAGCGCCCGCGCCGCCGCCTGGACCGGACTGCCCGAGGGCATCGCGGTCGCGGCCGGCAACGTCGACGCCCACGTCACCGCCGCCTCGGCCCAGGCGCTGCGGCCCGGCCGGCTGGTCGCCATCATGGGCACCTCCACCTGCCACGTCCTCAACGGCACCCACCCGGCCGAGGTGCCGGGCATGTGCGGCGTGGTCGACGGCGGCATCAGCCCCGGCGCCTGGGGCTTCGAGGCCGGGCAGAGCGGGGTGGGGGACATCTTCGGCTGGTTCGTCCGTCACGCCGCCCCGGCCGGGTTCGACTCGCACGAGCGGCTCACCGAGGCCGCCGCCGCCCAGCCGGTCGGCGCGCACGGGCTGGTGGCGCTGGACTGGTGGAACGGCAACCGGTCCCTGCTGGTCAACCACGACCTCAGCGGGATGATCGTCGGGCTGACGCTCGCCACCCGGCCGCCGGACGTCTACCGCGCGCTGCTGGAGTCCACCGCGTACGGCACCCGGATGATCGTCGAGGCGTTCGCGCAGGCCGGTGTGCCGGTCGACGATCTGGTGGTGGCCGGCGGGCTCACCTCCAACCGGCTGCTCATGCAGATCTACGCCGACGTGACGAACCGGCCGCTGAGCATCATCGGCTCCGCCCAGGGCCCGGCGCTCGGCTCGGCCATCCACGCGGCTGTCGCCGCCGGGGCGTACCCGACGATCCACGAGGCGTCCGCCGCGATGGGGCGCATCGACGAGGCCGTCTACCGGCCCGTACCGGAGAACGTGCGGGCCTACGACGCCCTGTACGCCGAGTACCGCGCGTTGCACGACCACTTCGGCCGTGGCGCGAACGACGTCATGCTCCGCCTGCGGGCGATCCGCAACGCGGCGGCCGACGCCGCCGCGGACCGCGCCGCCGCGACCCTGGAGGTGGTCGGATGAACAGCCAGGTCGACGCGCTGCGCGAGACGGTGGCGCGCCTGCACCGCGAACTGACCCGCTACGACCTGGTCGCCTGGACCGCCGGCAACGTGTCGGCCCGCGTACCCGGTCAGGATCTGATGGTCATCAAGCCCAGCGGCGTCGACTACGACGACCTGACCGCGGCGGCCATGGTGGTCTGCGACCTCGACGGCGCGGTGGTCGACGGCGACGGCGCTCCGTCCAGCGACACCGCCGCGCACGCCTACGTCTACCGCGCCATGCCCGAGGTCGGCGGCGTCGTGCACACGCACAGCGGATACGCCACCGCCTGGGCGGCCCGCGGCGAGGCGATCCCGTGCTGGCTGACCGCGCAGGCCGACGAGTTCGGCGGGGAGATCCCGATCGGACCGTTCGCGCTGATCGGCGGCGACGACATCGGCAAGGGCATCGTCAGCACGCTGTCCGGCCACCGCTCACCCGCGGTGCTCATGCGCAACCACGGCGTCTTCACCATCGGCCGCGACGCCCGGGCGGCGGTCAAGGCCGCGGTGATGTGCGAGGACGTGGCCCGCACCGCCCACCTGGCCCGCGCGCTCGGCCGGCCGGTGCCGATCGCGCCGGCCGACATCGACTCGCTCTACGACCGCTACCAGAACGTGTACGGCCAACGCCCGCCGGCGCACTGACCCCGGACCGCGCCGCGCACCCCCCACCACCACACCCGGGCCGCTCCGGCTCCCCGCCGGCCGTGTGCCCGGAACATCCAACCCCGGAGGAGAATCGATGAGAAGCAGGAGCACGGCACGCACGGTCATCGCGGCGTTCGCCGGCGTGCTGCTCGCCGCCAGCATGGCCGCGTGCGGCAACAGCGACACCGGCGGCGGTTCCGGCGACGGCAACGACAAGATCGTCCTGGGCTTCTCCCAGGTGGGCGCCGAGAGTGGCTGGCGTACCGCGAACACCACCTCGATCAAGGAGGCGGCGGCCGAGGCGGGCATCGAGCTGAAGTTCGACGACGCCCAGCAGAAGCAGGAGAACCAGATCAAGGCGATCCGCAACTTCATCCAGCAGAAGGTCGACGTGATCGCCTTCTCGCCGGTGGTGGAGTCCGGCTGGGACACCGTGCTCAAGGAGGCCAAGGACGCCAAGATCCCGGTGATCCTGACCGACCGCGCCGTCGACTCGGCCGACAAGTCGCTCTACAAGACGTTCCTCGGCTCGGACTTCGTCAAGGAGGGCCGCCTCGCCGGTGAGTGGCTGGTGGAGCAGAAGAAGTCCGCGTCCGGCCCGGTCAACATCGTGGAGCTGCAGGGCACGACCGGCTCGGCGCCGGCCAACGACCGGAAGAAGGGCTTCGCCGAGGCGATCGCCGCCAACCCCAACCTGAAGATCGTCGCCTCGCAGACCGGTGACTTCACCCGCGCCGGCGGCAAGCAGGTGATGGAGCAGTTCCTCAAGGCCAACCCGAAGATCGACGTGCTCTTCGCGCACAACGACGACATGGGCCTGGGCGCGCTCGAGGCGATCACCGCGGCCGGCAAGACGCCCGGCAAGGACATCACCATCATCACCGTCGACGCGGTGAAGGACGGCATGCAGGCCCTCGCGGACGGCAAGTTCAACTTCATCGCCGAGTGCAGCCCGCTGCTGGGCCCGCAGCTGATGGACCTGGTCAAGAAGGTCAAGGCCGGCGAGGAGGTGCCCGCCCGGATCGAGACCGAGGAGACCACGTTCACCCAGGAGCAGGCCAAGGAGGCACTGCCCAACCGCAAGTACTGAGTCACCCGGGGGTCGCCGTCGCAACCGACGGCGGCCCCCGTACCACCACCGTCGAAGAAGAGGTCCGATGGGATGACGGGTAACCGTCCGGTCCTGACCATGACCGGCATCAGCAAGACCTTCCCCGGGGTCCGCGCGCTGCACGACGTCGACTTCCGGCTGTTCCCGGGCGAGGTCCACGCCCTGATGGGCGAGAACGGCGCCGGCAAGTCCACCCTGATCAAGGTGTTGACCGGCGTCTACGGGACCGACGCGGGCGTCGTCACGCTCGACGGCGAGCAGGTCTCGTTCTCCGGTCCGATGCAGGCCGCCGCGGCCGGCGTCAGCACCGTGTACCAGGAGGTCAACCTCTGCACCAACCTGTCGGTGGCGGAGAACGTCTTCATCGGCCGGGAGCCCCGCCGGTTCGGCGCGGTGCGCTGGGGCGAGATGCGCCGCCGGGCCCGCGACCTGCTGGCCCGGCTCGACCTCGACCTCGACGTCTCCGCGCCGCTCGGCTCGTACTCGCTCGCGGTGCAGCAGATGGTCGCCATCGCCCGCGCGATCGACGTGCGGGCCCGGGTGCTGATCCTGGACGAGCCGACGTCCAGCCTGGACGCCGGCGAGGTCGCGCAGCTGTTCCGGATCATGCGGCAACTGCGCGACGAGGGGATCGCGATCCTGTTCGTCACCCACTTCCTCGACCAGGTCTACGGCATCGCCGACCGGATCACGGTGCTGCGCAACGGCCGGCTCGTGGGGGAGTACCGCACCGAGGAGCTGCCGCAGTTCAGCCTGGTCGAGAAGATGATCGGGCAGGAGCTGGACGTGCTGGAGCGGCTCGACGAGCAGCAGAAGCGCGCCACTGTCGACGCCGGCGGTGCGGCCCCGCTCGTGGACGCCACCGGACTCGGCCGGCGCGGCGCGGTCGCCCCGTTCAGCCTGCGCATCCACGCCGGTGAGGTGGTCGGCCTGGCCGGCCTGCTCGGCTCCGGCCGGACCGAGGTGGCGCGGCTGATCTTCGGCGCGGACCGGGCCGACCACGGCCAGGTCCGGCTCGACGGTGGCCGGGCGCCGGTCCGCAACCCGATCCAGGCCATCGGCCAGGGCGTCGGGTTCTGCTCGGAGAACCGCCGGGCCGAGGGCATCGTCCCGGAACTCACGGTCCGGGAGAACATGATCCTGGCGATGCAGGCCGCGCGCGGCTGGCTGCGCCCGATCCCGCGCCGCCGCCAGGACGAGCTGGTCCGCCGGTACGTCGAGGCGCTGAGCATCCGCCCGGCCAACCCGGAGCTGCCGGTGCGCAACCTCTCCGGCGGGAACCAGCAGAAGGTGCTGCTGGCCCGCTGGCTGATCACCGAGCCGCGCCTGCTGATCCTGGACGAGCCGACCCGTGGCATCGACGTCGGCGCCAAGGCCGAGATCCAGAAGCTGGTGGTGCAGCTCTCCGACGGCGGCATGGCGGTGCTGTTCATCTCCGCCGAGCTGGAGGAGGTGCTGCGCCTGAGCCACCGGGTCGCGGTCATGCGCGACCGGGAGATGGTCGCCCAGCTCGACAACGACGACACGCTCGACGCCGACCGCGTCATGCGCACCATCGCCAGTGGAACGCCCCGGGAGGAGGTGACCCCATGACCGCCGTCGCCGACCGCCTCCGCCCGCTGACCGGCCACCGCCTGTTCTGGCCGGCACTCGTGCTCGTGGTCATGATCGCCGCGAACACCGTCTACCGCCCCGGCTTCCTCGCCGTCGAGGTCAAGAACGGCCACCTGTACGGCACGCCGATCGACATCCTGCGGCTGAGCGCGCCGCTGATCCTGGTCGCGCTCGGGATGACGCTCGTCATCGCCACCGGCGGCATCGACCTGTCGGTCGGCTCGCTCTGCGCGATCAGCGGCGCGATCGCCTGCCTGCACATCAGCGGGGCGGCCGATCAGAACAGCCCGGCCACGGTGGCCACCGCGCTCGCACTGGCCTTCGGCGCCGCGCTCGTGCTCGGCGCCTGGAACGGGATACTCGTGGCGGTCATCGGCATCCAGCCGATCATCGCCACGCTGATCCTCATGGTGGCCGGTCGGGGCATCGCCCAGCTCGTCACCGAGGGCCAGATCATCACGATCAACTCCGGGCCGTACCGGGCGATCGGGCTCGGGCACTTCCTGACGCTGCCGCTGGCCATCCTGATCGCGCTCGCCGCCGCGCTGCTCGTGGCCGCGTTCACCCGCCGCACCGCGCTCGGTCTGATCGTCGAGTCGGTCGGCGGCAACGCCGAGGCCAGCCGGCTCGCCGGCATCCGGTCGCGGCGCATCGTCTTCCTCGTCTACGTGATCAGCGCCGCCTGTGCCGCGCTCGCCGGTTTCATGGTCACCGCGAACGTCTCCAGCGCCGACGGCAACGCCGCCGGCCTGTGGATCGAGCTGGACGCGATCCTGGCCGTCGTCATCGGCGGCACGTCGCTGGCCGGTGGCCGGTTCTCCCTCGGCGGCACCGTGCTCGGCGCGCTGATCATCCAGACCCTGACCACCACCGTGTACGCGATGAACATCTCGCCGCAGACGTCGCTGCTGTTCAAGGCGGTCGTCGTCATCGCCGTCTGCCTCGTGCAGGCCCCGGCGTTCCGGGCCCGGCTGCGCCGGCGACGGCGCGGGGCCGAACCCGGCCCGGCGGCCCCGCAGCGGGAGAAGGAGCAGGTGCCGGCATGAGCAGCACGTCGTTGACCACCGGCCGGTCCTGGCGGCCCAGCCTGCCCCGGCGGCACGTCCCGGTGCTGGCCACGCTCGCCCTGCTGCTGGTCATGTACGGCATCGGCGTGTCCCAGTACCGCGCCTTCTCCAACGTCCAGGTCGTCTTCAACGTCTTCATCGACAACGGCTTCCTGCTCGTCGTCGCGGTCGGCATGACGTTCGTGATCCTCACCGGCGGCATCGACCTGTCCGTCGGCTCGGTGGTGGCGATGACCGCGATGGTGTCGGCCGCGCTGCTGCGTGACGGCCTGCCCGCCGCCCTGGTGCTGGTGATCGCGCTGCTGATCGGCCCGACGCTCGGTTTCCTGATGGGCTGCGCGATCCACTTCTTCGAGATCCAGCCGTTCATCGTGACACTCGCCGGGATGTTCTTCGCCCGGGGCATGTGCACGTTCATCAGCGACGCCTCCATCTCCATCACCGACGGTTTCTGGACCTCGATGTCGCAGCAGCGCATCGGCGACCCGGCCGGCAACTTCGTGTCGATCAGCGTGCTGATCGCGTTCGCGGTGGTGCTGATCGCGGCGTACGTGCTGGCGTACACCCGGTTCGGCCGCAACGTGTACGCGGTCGGCGGCAACGCGCAGTCGGCGTTGCTGATGGGCCTGCCGGTGGCGCGGACCCGGATCGCCGTCTACACGATCAGCGGGCTGTGCTCGGCGATCGGCGGCATCCTGCTGTCGTTCTACACGCTCTCCGGCGCGCCGCTGATCGCCGTCGGGATGGAGCTGGACGTGATCGCCGCCGTGGTGATCGGCGGCACCGTGCTCACCGGTGGCTCCGGATACGTCTTCGGCACCGTGCTCGGCGTGCTGGTGCTGGGCGTCATCCAGACCCTGATCACGTTCGACGGCAGCCTCAACTCCTGGTGGACCAAGATCGTGATCGGCGGCCTGCTGTTCGCGTTCATCCTCCTCCAGCGCCTCATCGGCATCCGGTTCAAGTGACGGTTCCTAGCGCGGAAGGCAACAACATGGCAACTCACCCCCAGCCCGAGGTCTGGTTCCTCACCGGCAGCCAGGGCCTCTACGGCGAGGACACCCTGCGGCAGGTCGCCGAGCAGTCCCGGCAGATCGCCGCGCGCCTGGACGAGTCGCCGGACATCCCCGTACGCGTGGTCTGGAAGCCGGTCCTCACCTCCAGCACGGACATCCTCGCCGCCTGCCGGGACGCGGCCACGCAGGGCGCGGTCGGGGTGATCGCCTGGATGCACACGTTCTCCCCGGCCAAGATGTGGATCTCCGGGCTGGACGCGCTGCGCACGCCGCTGCTGCACCTGCACACGCAGGCCAACGTGGCGCTGCCGTGGGACGACATCGACATGGACTTCATGAACCTCAACCAGGCCGCGCACGGCGACCGGGAGTTCGGGTTCATCCAGACCCGGCTCGGGGTGGCCCGCAAGACCGTCGTCGGCCACGTCACCGACCCGCGCGTCGTCGGGCGGGTCGCGGCCTGGGCCCGCGCCGCGATCGGCTGGTCGGCGGTGCGGACGCTGCGGCTGGCCCGCTTCGGCGACAACATGCGCGACGTCGCGGTCACCGAGGGGGACAAGGTCGAGGCGGAACTGCGCTTCGGCGTCTCGGTGAACACCTACGGCGTCAACGACCTGGTCGCGGCCGTCGACCAGGTGGCGGACGCGCAGGTGGACGACCTGGTCAAGGAGTACGACGACACCTTCCGGGTGGCGCCGGAGCTGCGGCCCGGCGGGGACCGGCACGACTCGCTGCGGTACGCGGCACGTCAGGAGCTGGGCCTGCGCGCGTTCCTGGAGGCCGGCGGGTTCCGGGCGTTCACCACGAACTTCGAGGACCTCGGCGGGCTGCGCCAGCTCCCCGGGATCGCGGTGCAGCGCCTGATGGCCGACGGCTACGGCTTCGGCGGTGAGGGTGACTGGAAAACCTCGGTGCTGGTGCACACGCTCAAGGTGATGGCCGTGGGTGTGCCGGGCGGCACCTCGTTCATGGAGGACTACACCTACGACCTGACGTTCGGTCAGGAGCTGATCCTCGGCGCGCACATGCTGGAGGTGTGCCCGAGCATCGCCGCCGACGTACCGAGCGCGGAGGTGCACCCGCTGAGCATCGGCGGGCGGGAGGACCCGGTACGCCTGGTCTTCGACGCCGCGCCCGGCCCGGCCGTCGTGCTGGGCATGGCGGACATGGGGGAGCGGTTCCGGCTGGTCGCCAACGCGGTGGACGTGGTGCCGCCGCCGCACCCGCTGCGCCGCCTGCCGGTGGCGCGCGCGGTGTGGCGTCCGCAGCCCGACCTGGCCGGCTCGGCGGAGGCGTGGATCACCGCGGGCGCGCCGCACCACACCGTGCTGTCCCAGGCCGTCGGCGTGGAGGAGCTGCGCGACCTGGCCGCGATGGCCCGCACCGAGCTGGTGGTCATCGACGCCGAGACGCGTCCGCACCGCTTCGCCGACGAACTGCGCTGGAACCAGGCGTACTACCGGCTCGCCCGGGGCTTCTGAGCCCTCGCCGGCCGATCGTGCCGGCCCGCGCGGCGGTGCCCCGCGTTACGGCTTGACGAACGACATGTTATCGCTCACAGTCGATGGATAGGGTCACCGGCACCGCTCGCGGGCCGTTCCGGGCGCGATCTGCGCCGCAGTTGCCAGGGATCCGACTCCCGCCTGGGTGGGCATCGCTGTTAGCGATAACGCCGACGTCGTCGGCGCGTGCCGTCGTGCCCGGGCTCCGGTCGACGAAGGAGGATCATGGTGACGGCTCGACTGTCCCGTGGACGTGGACGCCTGTCCCGGCTGCTGGCCGGGGTGGTGGCGCTGCTTGTCGGCGGCGTGGTGGTGGGCGCCGTGCCCGCGCCCGTCTCCGCGGCCACTGTGGACACCAGCGCGTACTACGTGCTGGTGAACCGCAACAGCGGCAAGGCGCTGGACCTGTACAACCAGGCGACGAACGACGGGGCGCGGATCACCCAGTGGACGCGCAACGACGGTGCCTGGCAGCAGTGGCAGTTCGTGGACTCCGGCGGCGGCTACTACCGGCTGCGGTCCCGGCACTCCGGCAAGGTGCTGGACGTGACCGGCGCGTCCACCGCCAACGGCGCGGCGGTGGTCCAGTGGACCGACCACGGCGGCACCAACCAGCAGTTCCGGCTGGCCGACTCCGACGGCGGGTACGTCCGGCTGATCAACCGGAACTCGAACAAGGTGATGGAAGTACAGAACGCCTCCACCGCGGACGGCGGCAACATCGTGCAGTACGACGACTGGAACGGCGCGAACCAGCAGTGGCAGCTCGTCCGCGTCGGCGACAATCCCGGCAACCCCGGCGGCAACTTCACCAACCCGGCCGTCTGGCAGGACTTCGCCGACGTCGACATCATCCGGGTCGGCGACGTCTACTACATGTCCGCCTCCACCATGCACTACTCGCCGGGCGCCCCGGTGCTGCGCTCCTGGGACCTGGTGAACTGGGAGTTCGCCGGGCACTCGGTGCCGCGGCTGGAGTTCGGCACCAAGTACGACCTGAGCGCGAGCGAGCAGGCGTACGTGGACGGCATCTGGGCGTCGACGCTGAACTACCGGCCGAGCAACCGCACGTTCTACTGGGCCGGGTGCATCGACTTCGCGCAGACCCACATCTACACCGCCACCGCCGTGGACGGCGCGTGGAACCGCCTGACCACCATCCCCAACTGCTACTACGACGCCGGCATGCTGATCGACGACAACGACACCATGTACGTCGCGTACGGCAACGGCACGATCAGCGTGGCCCAGCTCTCCGCCGACGGGCGCAGCCAGGTCCGGGCCCAGCAGGTCTACCAGACGCCGTCGAGCATCGGCACGCTGGAGGGCGCACGCTTCTACAAGCGCAACGGCGCGTACTACATCTGGCTGACCCGGCCGGCCAACGGCCAGTACGTGCTGAAGTCCACGAACGGCCCGTTCGGTCCGTACGAGCAGCGGCAGGTGCTGCTCAACCTGCCCGGCCCGATCTCCGGCGGCGGCGTGCCGCACCAGGGCGGGCTGGTGCAGACGCAGACCGGCGCCTGGTACTACATGGCGTTCACCGACGCGTACCCGGGCGGCCGGATGCCGACGCTGGCGCCGATCACCTGGACCTCCGACGGCTGGCCGCAGGTGCAGACCGTCAACGGCGCCTGGGGCGCGAGCTACCCCAACCCGCTGCCGACCCGCCCGGTCAAGCCGCTCACCGGCACCGACACGTTCTCCGGCACCACGCTCGGCGTGCAGTACGAGTGGAACCACAACCCGGACAACAGCAGATGGTCGGTGAACAACGGCCTGCGGTTGCAGACCGCCACCGTCACGAACGATCTGTACCGGGCCCGCGACACGCTCACCCACCGCATCCAGGGGCCGACCTCGACCGGCACGATCGAGCTGGACTACTCGACCATGCGCGACGGTGACCGGGCCGGCCTGGCGATGCTGCGGGACAGCTCGGCCTGGATCGGCGTACGGCGGGACAACGGCGCGACCCGCGTGGTGATGACGAACGGCCTGACCATGGGCTCGAACTGGAACACCACGAGCACCGGTACGGAGATCGCCGGCGCGGCGGTGTCCGGCGGGCGGATCTGGCTGCGGGCGAACGCCGACATCCGGCCCGGCTCGGGGCGGCAGGCGCGGTTCTCCTACAGCACCGACGGGGTGAACTTCGTGTCGCTCGGTAACGCGCTGACGCTCAACAACGCGTGGCAGTTCTTCATGGGCTACCGGTTCGGCTTCTTCAACTACGCCACCCAATCCCTCGGCGGCGCGGTGACGGTGCGGCAGTTCTCGCTGACGACACCGTGACAACGGTCACCATTCGCGGCCGTTGACACATCTTCGATAACCCGGGGTGCGGCTCCGGCAATCGCCGGAAATGCCGCACCCCGGGCGCAATTCCACCCGTTCCGAGCTGCCTGTTCGTGCCACTGCGTAACGGAAGGGAATGAGCCGCCTGTCGATTCCCCGATACCGCCGCGTCACGGCGGGAACGGGCGTTCGACGGTGCCGATACCGATGGGACCGCTGGCGTAGACTGTCGCCACCCGGGACGGTCCGGTCGAGATCGACCGGGTGTGGCCGCGGGCAGTGGCGAAAGTGAGGTGGCCGTGCGCGGTCCTGCGATGACGGACGTGGCCCGCCTCGCCGGGGTGTCGCACCAGACGGTCTCCCGGGTTCTCAACGGGCATCCCAACGTGCGTGAGCAGACCCGGTTGCGGGTGCAGGCCGCCATCACCGAACTCGGCTACCGGCCCAACCGCGCGGCCCGCGCGCTGGTGACCGGCCGGTCCCAGGTGATCGGCGTGGTCGCGCAGAACACCACGCTCTACGGCCCGGCGTCGCTGCTCGCGGCGCTGGAGCAGACCGCCGCCGAGGCCGGCTTCGCGGTGAGCGTCGGCAGCGTCCGCGACCTCGACCACCGCTCCATCTCGGCCGCCGTGGAACGGCACCTGGCGCACCGGGTCGCCGGCATCGTGCTGATCGCGCCGGTCGAGTCCGCCGGGGAGGCGCTGGAACGGCTGCCCCAGGACGTGCCGCTGGTGACCGTCGACGGCGACCCGCGGCGGCCGATCCCGCTGGTGACTGTCGACCAGGTCGCCGGCGCCCGGGCCGCCACCGAGCACCTCCTGGCCGCCGGGCACCGCACGGTGTGGCACGTGTCCGGGCCGTCGGACTGGTTCGACAGCGCCGGCCGGATCGAGGGATGGCGCGAGGCGCTGCGGCAGGCCGGCGCCGAGGTCCCGCCGCTGGTCCATGCCGACTGGTCGGCGGCGGCGGGCTACCGGTGCGGGCAGATGCTGGCCCGGATGCCGGAGGTCACCGCCGTCTTCACCGCCAACGACCACCTCGCGCTGGGCGTGCTGCGGGCGCTGCACGAGCACGGCCGCCGCGTCCCCGACGACATCAGCGTGGTCGGGTTCGACGACGTGCCCGAGGCGGCGTACTTCATCCCGCCGCTGACCACCGTCCGGCCGGACTTCGGCGCTGTCGCCGCGGCGAGCCTGGACCTGCTTTTGGCGCAGATCGAGTCGCAGACCGTCGGGCCGCTGCGGCAGACGATCGCGCCGACGCTGGTGCCGCGCCGCAGTGTCGGCCCGCCGCCCGCCCGCTGAGGCGGCAGCGGCTCCCTGACCGTCGCCGGTCCGCTGAGGGGCCGGCACTCGCTCACCGTCGCCGGCCCGCTGGACGGGCGCGGCCCGCCTGCCCGTGGCCGGCCCGCTCACCCGTGGCCGGCCCCGCCGTGCGGTCCGGTCGTCAGTGGTCCGTGCGGTGAGCGCGTGCCCGGCGCGCGACCAGCAGCACGATTCCGGCGACCACGAGCAGCCCGGCGACCGCCCCACCCGCAAGCAGTG
>NZ_JBMVFV010000100.1:0-19038 GCF_049538395.1 Micromonospora sp. AB353
GTCTCGGCGTCAGAAGGTGGTCGGCGCGCCGGCCGTCTGGCAGGCCGCGTTGATGTCCTTGCCGGCCTTCTCCATGGCGGGGTTGTCGGCGGCGGTGCCCGGGTCGGCGGCCGAGCCCGCCTTGCCGGCCTCCGCGCCGAACTCCTTCAGGGCGGTGGCCGCCTTGCCGTCGCCGGCGGTCCCGGCGAGCTCTGTCACCCGGTCGCCGAGTTCGGTCAGGATCGCGCCGGTCTGCTTCGTCAGGTCGCCGCCCGACTGCACGGCGGTCATGAGCTTCGCCCGCATGTCCTTGTTGATCTTCTCGGCGGCGGTGCAGAGTTCCTTGTCGCTCATCGCGGCCGCCGACGGCGAGGGGGCAGCCGAGGAGGGGGCGGCGGAGGCCGAGGTGGCCGCCGGCCCGGCCGTGGTCGAGGGCTTCTCGTCGCCGCACGCGGCGAGCCCCAGCACGGCGCAGGTCAGGAGAATCGGCAAGATCCGATTGGTTTTCACGCCTGCGCACGCTAGTCGACAGCCGTGATCGATCAAACTCGGTTCGCCCGGGTCGGCCCCGGGATGCGCGGGCGGGCGGCATTCGCGCCGCCCGCCCGCGTGCCCGGCCGCGGTACGCCGCGACACCGGTCGTCTCTCCACCAGGACCGTGTTGACTTACCCCGCCCCGCGGGCTTCATCCGTCGCCCGTTGGGCTGAGCGGCCACCGCCCAGCGCCGTGAGCGGCCGTTCGGCGAGCCGGGGCGTGCTTCCGGCGCACCGACCCCGGCCGGCCGTCGTGCGGCGCGACCCCGCGGCGCAGCATGACGGCATGGGCGCGTATCGATCAGCGTACGAGCGGAGCATCGCCGACCCGGCCGGCTTCTGGCGGGACGCGGCGGCCGACATCGACTGGGTCGTCCCGCCGGAACGCATCCTCGACGACGAGGCGGCACCGCTGTACCGCTGGTTCCCCGACGGGGTGCTGAACACCTGCCACAACGCGCTGGACCGGCACGTCGCCGCCGGGCGTGGCGACCAGCCCGCGTTGATCCACGACAGCCCGGTGACCGGCACGGTCCGCACGCTCACGTACGCCGGACTGCTCGCCGAGACGGCCCGGTTCGCCGGTGCGCTGCGCCGGCTCGGCGTCGGCCGGGGCGACCGGGTGCTGCTCTACCTGGCGATGGTCCCGGAGGCGGTGATCGCCATGCTGGCCTGCGCCCGGATCGGCGCGGTGCACTCGGTGGTCTTCGGCGGCTTCGCCGCGCACGAGCTGGCCGTCCGGATCGACGACGCGCGGCCGAAGGTGGTGGTGGCGACCTCCTGCGGCATCGAGGCCGACCGGGTGGTGCCGTACCACCCGATCCTGGCCGCCGCGCTGGACGAGGCCGCGCACGCGCCGGAACGCTGCGTGGTGGTGCAGCGCCCGCAGGAACCGGCCCCGCTGGTGCCGGGCCGCGACCTGACCTGGGCCGAGGTGATGGCGGACGCGGAACCGGCGCCGTGTGAGCCGGTGGCCGCCACGGACCCGCTCTACGTCCTCTACACCTCCGGCACCACCGGCCGGCCCAAGGGCGTGGTGCGGGACAACGGCGGGCACGCGGTGGCGTTGCGCTGGTCGATGCGCAACGTCTACGGCATCGAGCCGGGCGAGGTCTTCTGGGCCGCCTCCGACGTGGGCTGGGTGGTCGGCCACTCCTACATCGTGTACGCGCCGCTGCTCACCGGCGCGACGACGGTGCTCTACGAGGGCAAGCCGGTCGGCACCCCGGACGCCGGGGCGTTCTGGCGGGTCGCCGCCGAGCACCGGGTGGCCGCGCTGTTCACCGCGCCCACAGCGATCCGGGCGATCCGCCGCCAGGACCCCGAGGGCAGCCACATCGACCGGTACGACCTGGGCGCGCTGCGTACCCTCTTCCTCGCCGGTGAGCGCCTGGACCCGGACACCTGGGCCTGGGCGGGGGAGCGGCTCGGCGTACCCGTGGTCGACAACTGGTGGCAGACGGAGACCGGCTGGCCGGTGGCGGCCAACCCGCGCGGCCTGGAGCCGCTGCCGATCAAGCCGGGGTCGCCGACGGTGCCGGTGCCCGGCTACGACGTGCGCGTGGTCGACGGCGCGGGACGGGACGTGCCGCCCGGCACGGACGGCTCGATCGTGATCCGGCTGCCGCTGCCGCCCGGCTGCCTGCCCACGCTCTGGGGCGACGACGAGCGGTTCGTCCGCTCCTACCTGTCGACGTTCCCCGGCCACTACCTGACCGGCGACGGCGGCCGGTTCGACGAGGACGGCTACCTGTACGTGATGGGCCGCACCGACGACGTCATCAACGTGGCCGGGCACCGCCTGTCCACCGGCGCGATGGAGGAGGTCCTGGCGACGCACCCGGCGGTGGCCGAGTGCGCGGTGATCGGCGTGGCGGACGCGCTGAAGGGGCAGGTGCCCAGCGGGTACGTGGTGCTCAAGGCCGGCGCCGACGTGGACCCGGACGCGCTCGCCGCCGAGCTGGTCGCGCTGGTCCGGCAGCGGATCGGCCCGGTGGCCGCGTTCCGCCGGGTGACAGTGGTGCCGGCGCTGCCCAAGACGCGCTCCGGGAAGATCCTGCGGCGCACCATGCGGGGCCTGGTGGAGGGGCGCGACGAGCCGGTCCCGGCGACCATCGACGACCCGGGCGCGCTCACCGTCTTCCGCGACCTCGGCACCGCTGACTGAGCCGGCCGGGCCGACGCGCCCCGGACGAGCTGACGCGGTCCCCGGCCGGACTCCACCGGCCGGGGACCGCGTGTGGTCAGCGCCGCACCGGGTTGTCGGCGGCGTAGTCGCGGGCGACCCGGACCAGCTCCACCAGGCCGCCGGCGTACTCCTGCGCCTCGGCGTGCGCCTCGTCGAACGGCGGCTGGAAGCCGACGCCCTCCCACTGGCCGGTGGCCTCGTTCCACCTGTCGTTTCCGACCTCGAAGTCCCAGGCGAAGATGCCCAGCTCGTAGTAGAGCTGGTCGGCCGAGTTGCCGGCCGCCGAGTAGAGCACGTCGGCGACCGGGCCGGTCTGCGACGGCCAGGTGACGGTGCCGCGCTCGGCCGCGATCGCGCCGACGATGCGCCGCGCGCTGCCCAGGAACAGCGTCGATTCGTCGATCGACGGGCGCGGCAGCGTCACCCGCCCGTCGGCCTTGTACGCCCCGGGCGGCCACATGAAGTAGCCGCCGTACGAGTGCACGTTCATCGCGAACGTGATGTTCGGGTGGGCCTTGGCCAGGTCGATGACGTTGCGGCTCTCCGGCTCGGACAGCTCCGCCGTGCCCGCGTAGTTGCCGGACAGGCAGTTCGCGCTCGCGCCCACGTACCCGTCGAACAGGGAGCCGACGGTGTAGTTGCGGTTGACGTCGACGCCCCACATGGTGCGGTATTTCGGGTCGCGGGAGGCGCCGGTGCAGTGGTTGACCAGGTTCTTGCGCTGGAAGTTGTAGTCGTTGAAGGAGTAGTTCGCGCCGTCCGGGTTCACCGTCGGGATGACGAACACGTCCACCTGCTCCAGCAGCCTGCGGGTCGCCGCGTCGGTACGCGCGTTCGCCAGCAGCCGCTCGGCGAACTCCAGCGTGACGAGCGGGGTGGCCCACTCGCGGGCGTGCTCCTGCGAGTACGCCAGCACACCGATGCGGGAGCCGTCGCGGTGCTTGCCGATCCGCAGCGCCTGCACCGTCCACGGCCGGGCCGGCACCTCGGTGCCCTGCAACCCGTCGTCGAGGCGTACCGGACCGGCCACCGGCATCGGCAGCCCGGCCGAGCCGTCCTCCACGGTGGCCCGGAAGCGGGCACCCCGCGGGGCGTTGATCAGGGCGGCGACATCGTCGGTGGTGCTCGTCACGGTGCCGGCGCGGTCGGTGGCCAGCGAGACGGTGAGCACCCGGTCCCGGTAGCGCATGCTCAGCGGCCGGTTCGGCCGGCCCGGGTCGACGGTGCGTACCTGCACGCCGTTCATGCCCTGGTCGCCGAAGCGGACCGACTCCACCACCACGGCGGCGGCCGCCGGGTCGCCCAGGTAGGCGGCGGCGTTCCGCCGGTAGCCCTGGGTCTTGTTCGGCAGGTCGATCACGTCGACCAGGTCGCGGTACTGGCGGCCGAGCCGGGCGATGCGCGCCTTGATGTCCACCGGCGTCAGGTACGCGTCGATGAAGTCCTTCTGGTAGCCGGCCGGCTGCGGCGGCGGGGTCGCATTCGGCCAGAGCGACGGTGTCACCGGCCGGCTCGTGCCGCCCAGCGTGGAGGTGGCGGTGAGCTGCACCGGCCGGCTCGGCACCGGCTGCGGCAGCGCGTAGTGGTACTGGTACTCGCCCGAGTCCTCGAAGCGGTACAGCGGGAACGAGCCGGTGGCGCCGTCGGCGGTCCGCCAGGTGACGGTGATCTCCACGTCCGGGTCGTCGGTGGCGGTGGTGGCGACCTGGGCCTGGAGGAACGTCCGGCCGCCGGTGGTCCACCAGTACGCCTGGAGGAACTGGAGCGTGTCGACAGCGGTGGCGGCGCCGCTCGTCCGCAGCCCGGCGCGGGTGCGCTCCTGCGCGGCGCGGCGGCTCTCGGCCAGGTGCCGGGTTCCGTCGTCGGCGCGCTGCACCACCTGCATCGCGGTGGCGCCCTGCCGGGTGAGGTCGGCGAGCTGCCGTCCGGTGAGGACCAGGTCGGCGGTCCACGCGCCGTCGCGGGAGCGGGGGCGGTTGGCCAGGTCGGCGCCGCCGGCGACCAGGCGGTCGAGCTGCGCCCGGTCGGCGAGCCGCACGCGGACCAGCGCGGTCTCGGTGGGGGCGAGCGTGATCGCGGGGGAGGGCGGTGCGGCGGCGCCCGGCCCGGGATGGGCCAGCGCCGCGGCGATCAGGATGCTGGTGGTGGCGAGTGCGGTCCACCGTCGTCGGACGAACACGGGGCCTCCTGACGAACGTCGATCTCTCTGCCGTTCACACCAGCCGAGGCATCGATCGCTGTCAAGCTCACTTCCGGTCAGCCGGCGAACCGGTACAACCGGAACTCCTTCTCCGCGCCGCACACCAGCATCTCGGTGTTCCACGAGCAGGATTCGCTGCGGATCTGCTTGAGCTGCCCCATCTCGACCGGTTTGCCGTCCACAGCCGTCCCGGCGAGGACGCGGTCGTCCTCGTACGCGCTGGGCGCCTCGGAGAAGATCAGCAGGTTGCCGGCGTCCAGCCGGACCGCCGTCCCGTCCCGGTCACGCAGCACCGGCGTGCCGTCCGGCGCGAACAGCGTCACCGCCTCCGGCGAGTCCCGCCCGGCCAGCACGTGCTCACCGACCGGCACCAGCGACTCGGCGCGCGGCGCCGGCCACTGCCGGGTGCCCTCGCCCTCGGTCGCCGACACCACCCGGGTGTCGTCGGCGCCGCTGCCCGGCGTCTCCAGCAGACACACGCGACGCTCTCCGCAAGTGACGAGATCCTTCACCCGGCCGCCCTGTTCCGGGGCCTCGTACAGCACGCTCGGCGTGCCGAGACCGCCCAGGTCGTAGGCGAGCAGCCGCAGGCCGCGCTCGTTCTCCGCGACGTACAGCCGGTCGTCGCGGGCGGCCACCGGATCGTCGAGCCCGGCGACGTTGCCCCGGTCCTTGAGGATCCTCCCGCTGCGCATGTCGACGACCCGGACCGACCGGTCCGCGCCGACCTGGACGAGCCGGTCCGCCTTCCCGGCCCACGGGGCGAGCGGCGAGCCCTCGGTGTCGCCGGGCCCGTCCAGTGCCGCGCCGGTGCCGACCGGGACCACCTTCGTGCGCGCGTCGCCGTACTCGGTGCGCGGGTTGGGCCGTTCCCACCGCTGCCGGCCGTCGCTCAGCCGCAGCCCGACCAGGCGTTCGCCGGTGCGGTCCAGCCGGACGATCGTGTCCGGCCCGAGGTACAGGGTGTCGTCGCGGCCGACGTCGGTCCGCCAGCGCTGGTCGCCGGAGTCCTCGTCGAGCACCGCGAGCACGCGGGGGGTGTCGCTTCCGGTGGCGTCGCCGAGGACGAGCAGCCCGTCGGGCAGCGCCCGGATCCCGGCCCACCGCTGCGCGGCCGCGTCGGTCCGCTTCTCCCAGACCGTCTTCCCGGTGGCCGCCTCGACGGCCGTCACGTGGAGATGGTCGTCGGGCAGCGAACGGACCAGGTAGACGCGTTCCCCGAGCGTCGCGGTGAACATCTGGTCCGGCCGCGTGTCACCGGCGGCCACCGTCTTCACCAGCTCCGCGGTGTGGAAGTCCAGTGCCGGATGCCGGTCCCGGAACACCCAGAGCAGCACCGACGCCGCCACGGCGACGACCACCAGACCCGCGCCGAGCGCGATCCACCGGCCGCGCCGGGGCCGGCCGCCGCCGCCGGGCCGGACCCCGTCCGGAGCGGGGGAGAACGGCGTCCCGGGTACGCCGGGCTGCCAGCCGCCGGGCGGGGGAGCGGACGGTCCGGGTACGCCGTAGCCGGCGGGGTGGGGCGGAACCGGCCCGTGGGCGGCCGGCATGTGGTCGTACCTCGTGGGCTGTGGCGGAACCGGGCCCGGCGTGCCGTCGTACCTCGTGGCGGCTGTCTGCGGGGCGGGGCCGTCGGCGACCAGCGTGCCGTGCGGTCCGGCGGACGCCGCGTCCGGACCGCCGAGCGGCGCGGTCGGGTTCGGCCTCGTCGCACCGGCCGGGACCGTGGCGGCGTCGGTCCCGCCCGCGGCCGGCGCGGGCCGTGTCGACTCGGGTTGCGTCGGCGCGGGTGGTGCCGGCGCGGCCTGGACCGGGACGCCGGGACGGCCGGACCGCCGGGGCAGCGGCAGGTCGGTGAGCGCGCCCTCGGCGACAGGCATCTCCGGCTGCTCCAGCACCGTCGGCGCGATGCCCAGCTCGGCGTGCAGCAGCCGGGCCACCAGCGGCACCCGGGTCGACCCGCCGACCAGGAACAGGCCGGAGAGCTGCTCGGGGCGCAGCCCGGCGGCGGCGGTCACCTCGCGGGTCTCCGTCACCGCTCGGGCCAGCAGGGGCGCGGCCAGGCGTTCGAAGTCCTCCCGGGACAGCGGCACCGCCGCCTCCACCCCCGGTACGGCCACCGGCGCGACCATCGCCCGGGACAGCATCTCCTTCGCGCCGCGCACGTTGTCCCACAACTGCTGGCGGGCCCGCCGCTCGGCGGTGGTCGACGGGTCGGTCAGCCGGGCCCACTCGCCCGGATGGGCCGGGCCGACCAGTTCGCCGAGCCGTCCGAGCAGGGCCGCGTCCAGGTCGAGACCGCCGAGGTCGGGGATCCCGCCGGTGGCGACGAGCTGAAAGCCGGAGTCGCCCCACGGGTCGGCGCCCTCGTTGCGCAGCACCGCCACGTCGAGCGTGCCGCCGCCGAAGTCGAACACCGCCACCGCACCGCCGACCGGCACCGGCCGGCGCAGCACCTGCGTGAAGTAGCGCGCCGCGGCCACCGGCTCCCGCAGCAGACGGGTGCCGGGCGCGATCGGCCCGGCGAGGGTGTGCTCGGCGGCCGCCGGCCAGCCGGCGAGTTCCAGCGCGTCGTGCAGCACCTGACGGCGGGCCGGCGTCCAGGCCGCCGGGTGGGTGACCACCGCCGGGGGCAGCATCCCGACCGCCGCCACCGCCGCGTCCGCGACCGCGCGCAGCGTCGCGGCCAGCAGCTCCGCCGGCCGGTACGCCCGCCCGCCCAGCTCCACCGTCTCCTCGTCGACCCGGCGCTTCGGGTTCGGCTCGTAGCCGGCCGGGTCGGCCTGGGCGAGGCGCTGCGCGTCCCGCCCGACGTGCAGGTGACCGTCCGCGTCGGCGTACACGCCGGACGGCAGGATCGGGTGGCCGTCGACGAGGACCGGCCGGGTCCGCCCGTCCGGCCAGCGCAGCACCGCCACCGTGTTCGAGGTGCCGAGGTCCACGCCGAGGGCGAAACCGTCCTGCTGGCCTGCCATCCGCGGCTACCTCCACCACCCGACGAGGATGTCCGGCCCGCATCGTACGCAGGCCGCGCCGCCGCGCCGTTCACCCGGCCCGGGGGAATGGACTGGCCCGTCCGGACCTGCGCCGCATACCGTCGCCGTCATGAGGGTGATCTCCGTCAACGTGGGCCGACCGCAACCGAACCCGTGGAAGGGGATCGGCGCCACCGGCATCGACAAGCGGCCCGTGGACGGCCGGGTCGCCGTGACCGCGCCCGGCCCCAAGGGCACCGGGGCGGTCGGGCTCGCCGGTGACCGGGTCTACGACGTGGCCCACCACGGCGGCAGCGACCAGGCGGTCTACGCGTACGCCCGGGAGGACCTGGACCACTGGGAGGCCGAGCTGGGCCGTCCGCTCGCCGACGGCAGCTTCGGGGAGAACCTGACCACCACCGGGCTGGACGTCAACGGCGCGCTGATCGGCGAGCGGTGGCGGATCGGGCCGGACCTGGTGCTGGAGGTCTCCTGCCCGCGCATCCCCTGCGGCACGTTCCAGGGGTGGCTGGGCGAACGCGGCTGGATCAAGCGGTTCACCGAGCAGGTACGGCCCGGGGCGTACCTGCGGGTGATCACGCCGGGCAGTGTCGGCGCCGGAGACCCGGTCGAGGTCGTGCACCGGCCGGACCACGACGTGACTGTGGCGCTGGTGTTCCGGGCCACGACGCTGGAGACGGAGCTGCTGCCCCGGCTGCTGGTCGCCGACGCGCTCCCCGAGGAGGACATGGCGCGGATCCGCCGCCGCTTGACCTGAACCACACTTCAGGTCGGACGCTTCCCGGTGTGCTGAACTCCGTACTCGACGAGGCGTACGAGCGCGTACGCCACACCGGTCCCGAGCGCGACGGGTGGCTGTCCAACCACGTGCCGATGGCGGCGGAGGCGCTGGTGCGCCACGGCCACGAGCGGGCGGTGCACCGCTGGATCGACGCGTACTCCGACCGGTTGGAGGAACGCCCGCGTGGCATCGGGCGCATCGCTCCCGAGGAGTGGCGCGACCCGCTCGGCGACCCGGTGCGTACCGGCGACTGGCTCGACCTGTTCGACCGTGAGCTGGCCGGCGAGCCGTGGCGCGACGTGCTGGCCCGCTGGTGGCCGCGCCTGCTGCCGGGCATCGCCGCCGGGGCCACCCACGGTGTCATCCGGGTCGGGCACGCCGTGCGCGCGCTGCTCGACGCCGAGACCGCACCGCGGGTGACCGAACTCGGCCAGGGGCTCGCCTACTGGGCCGCCCGCTGGCAGCCGCTCGCCCCGCCCGGCACCGGGCCGTACCCCGGAACCGACGCCCGGTCCGCGCTCGACGCCGTGCCCCGCGTACCCGATCAGCGGTTCGGCATCCGGTCCCGCCTGGCGCAGCTCGCCGACCTGGACCGGTGGCCGGCCGCCGCGGCCGCAGTGCCCGGCGACGCCGCCGCCGACGTGCCTGCCCGGCTCGCCGCCGTCGTCGACGCCGCGGTGCTCCGGCACGGCACGCACGGGTACGCCAGTCCCGTGATGCTCGTGCACGCCGCCACCGCGCCGAACGCCGTCCTGCGTACGCTGCCGGCCCTGCCGCCCGCGCTCTGGCAGCCGAGCCTGGCCGCCGCCTGGGCGGCGACCGCCGCCGTCACCGCCGCCTACGCCCCGGCCGGGGCCCGTGCCCTCCCGCCGGCCGCCGGGCCGGAACTCGACGAGGTCATGGCGCGGGCGCTGGACACCGGGGACGCGCACGCGATCAAATTCATCGACACCCTGAGCGACGCGTACGCCCGCAGCGGCGACCCGGCCCTGCTCGCCGTGGCCGCCCGATCCGTCGCGCAGATCGCCGCAGACTGAACACGTGGAGGGCCGATGACACCCGACGACGAGGCGTTCCTGCGCCGCGCCGTGGAACTCGCCGACCGGGCCGGCGCGTCCGGCGAGCGGCCGTTCGCGTCGCTGCTCGTCGGCGCGGACGGCACCGTCCTGATCGAGGACCACAACACCGTGGTCTCCGACCGGGACGTCACCGCCCACCCGGAGCTGAAGCTGGCCCGCTGGGCCGCCCGGCAGCTCGCCCCCGAGGCGGCGGTCGCGACCACCATGTACACCAGTTGCCAGCCCTGCCCGATGTGCACAGTCGCGATCAACGCATCGGGCCTCGGCCGGGTCGTATACGCGCTGTCCACCGAGCAGTTCGAGCAGGTCAAGCCCGCGACGCCCGCGCCGCGTCCGGTGCGGTACGACGGGCCGGCGCTGTTCGACGAGGCACGCCGGCCGATCGAGGAGCACTACTAGGCGCATCGGCACCGATCGGCTGGAGATGGCTGCTCACGCGGGGAATCGCCTCCACTGCCCCTCGGAGACGACCTCGACGGCACCGTCGGTCACCTTGACGGCCGTCTGGTCGTCGATCGCGTACGCCGGACCGGCGATCTCGGCCGCCCATTTCTCGGCAGACGCCATGGTGTTGTCCGGTTCGAGGCCCAGGTGCGGGAAGATCGAGAAGTCGACGATCCCGAGCGTGCGGTCGTCGGGTGCGGACTGCCACTCGACGAATTCCGTACCGATCCGGGGGGTGAGCACCATGCTGCCGGCGCTCAGCCCGACCCAGACGGTGTCCCGCAGCGACGGCAGGAGGTCCGCCAGCCCGGACTGCCGCATCCAGTGGCACAGGTACGTCGCGTCGCCGCCGTGCACGAGCAGGACGTCGGCCTCCCGGACCCAGGGGACCCAGTGCTCCCGGCCGATGCTGGGTAGCGCTGTCAGTTCGAGGACGCCCAGCGACTTCCAGCCGAGGCCGCTCATGGGCAGCGGCGTCTGGCCGGTGATGAAGCGCCAGGCCGAGGCGGGTCCGCCCATCGGGTAGGCGGCTGTGGGGATGCAGAGGGCGCTGGATTCGGCGATCGGCTTGCCGAGCAGGTCGACCAGCGCATCGTTGATGCTCGGGTTCTGGACGCCTGCGGATGTGAGGAGAAGTTTCACGCTTGCCTCCTGTGTGTGGCGGTCATGACGCTCTGCCCGGTGTCCGGAGATCGGTGCACAGGAATGCTGACCGGACGCGGTAACGAAACTCATCGCTGTCGACCCGGGGCCAGGGATGGCCGCGAGATCCGCCGACGGGAATGCAGAAGGCCCAGGTGCCGCGATCATGCGGTTTGCCTGGGCCTTCGTGGGTGGAGCGGGCGACGGGAATCGAACCCGCACCGTCAGTTTGGAAGACTGAAGCTCTGCCATTGAGCTACGCCCGCGAGCGCCCCACCACAGCAGGGCGCGCCGACAGCGTACCCAATGAACCACGGCCACCGCGCAGCGCGTACCCGGAGGTTCCCGCCGACCTTCAAGATCCACGCCACTTCGGCGAGGTGGCGCCTTCCCGGGCCCTCGGACCCAGCCACTTCCCCGAACTGGCGCCGGGCGCCCGGCGCCTGGCGCCGCCCGCCCGGCGGCGCCCGGCCGCGCCCCGGCGGCGCCGCGCCGTGCCCCGTCACCCGCGCGGGTGGCCGGACGGCATACACTCTTCGTCGCCACCGGGGTGTGGCGCAGCTTGGTAGCGCACTCGCTTTGGGAGCGAGGGGCCGTGGGTTCAAATCCCGCCACCCCGACTGTCGTTCGCGACCGGATCGTCCCGGGAACCGCCGGTTTTATCCGCGCGGTGCCCGGGCCCTGCCGATGCCGTCGGCCGGCTCGCCTACACTCGATGCGCGCAATCACGCCCCAGACTCAACACCCAGATCCGTCAAGGAGTACGCCTGTGAAGAGCACCGTCGAGACTCTGAGCCCGACGCGCGTGCGGCTCGCCATCGAGGTGCCGTTCGTCGAGCTCGAGCCGAGCCTCAAGAAGGCGTACCGGGAGATCGGCCAGCAGGTCCAGGTTCCCGGCTTCCGCCGGGGCAAGGTTCCCAGCGCGGTGATCGACCAGCGGGTGGGCCGGGGGACCGTCCTCAACGAGGCGATCCAGGAGGCCATCCCGCAGAACATCCTGGCCGCGGTCCGGGAGCACGACCTGAAGACGCTGGGCCGTCCCGAGGTCGACATCACCGAGTTCAACGACGGTGACACGCTCAACTTCACCGCCGAGGTGGATGTCCGGCCCGAGATCACCCTGCCGGACCCGGCCACCATCGAGGTGACCGTCGACGAGATCCAGATCGACGACAGCGAGATCGACGAGCAGATCAACAGCCTGCGCGAGCGCTTCGCCACGCTGAAGACCGTCGAGCGGGCCGCCCAGGAGGGCGACTTCGTGCAGATCGACCTGAACGCCACCGTCGACGGCGAGGAGGTTCCGGGCGGCTCGGCGAGCAACATCTCGCACGAGGTGGGCAGCAAGCAGCTCCTGCCGGGGCTGGACGAGGCGCTCGTCGGCCTGGCCGCCGGCGACAGCACCACCTTCACCACGCAGCTCGTCGGCGGCGACTACGCCGGCCGCGACGCCGACGTGGCGGTGACCGTCCGCACGGTCAAGGAGAAGGAGCTCCCCGAGCTCAACGACGACTTCGCGCAGATGGCCAGCGAGTTCGACACCATCGACGAGCTGCGTGGCGACCTGCGGGAGCGGGTCACCCGGGGCAAGCAGGTCGAGCAGATCTACGCCGCCCGTGACAAGGCCCTGGAGCAGATGGTGGCCGCCGCCGAGGTGCCGGCGCCCGAGGGTGTCGTCAAGGAGGAGGTCGAGAGCCGCAAGGCCGCGATGATCGACCAGCTCGAGCGCATCGGCGCCTCCCTGGAGGAATACCTCGCAGCGGAGGAGAAGACCGAGGAGCAGATCGACACCGAGCTGACCGAGGCGGCGACCGACGGCGTCAAGATCCAGCTCCTGCTGGACACCCTGGCCGACGCCGAGGACGTGCAGGTCTCCGACGACGAGTTCGGTCACGAGATCGTGCACCGGGCGCAGCGCGCCGGCATGGCCCCGCAGCAGTACTACGACCAGCTGGTCCGCTCCGGCGCCGCCGCGGCCGTCTTCGGCGACGTCCGCCGGGGCAAGGCGCTCGCCGCGGTGATGGAGAAGATCAAGATCAAGGACTCGGCGGGCAACGAGGTCTCCCTCGACGCGCTGCGGGCCCAGAACGAGGCCGAGCACGACCACCAGCACTGATCATCGGGGGTTTCGGCCGCCGTCCCGCGCTGCGCGCCGGGAGGCGGCCGAAACCCTTTCCGGGGTACGCCGTGCGGGTGACTGCGCTGAGAGCGAACAGTGCCCCGACCGGGAGTACGCCTCCCGGCTGAGCGGTTAGTGTCGGGTAGGACGGTACGGAGAGCGAAGGGCTGCCATGACCGACATGCACATCCCCAAGAAGTCGCTCCGGGTGAACGAGGCCCGCGGTGGCGACTCCATTGGCAACCTCGACGACTCGGTCTACAACCGGTTGCTCAAGGAACGGATCATCTTCCTCGGCAGCGAGGTGAACGACCAGGTGGCCAACCGCATCTGCGCGCAGCTCCTGCTGCTCGCCGCGGAGGACCCGGACCGCGACATCTTCCTCTGGATCAACTCGCCGGGTGGCTCGGTCTACTCCGGCATGGCGATCTACGACACCATGCAGTACATCGACAACGACGTCTCGACAGTGGCGATGGGCATGGCCGCCTCCATGGGGCAGCTGCTGCTCTGCGCCGGCACCAAGGGCAAGCGCTACGCCCTGCCGCACGCGCGGATCATGATGCACCAGCCCTCGGGCGGTCTCGGCGGCACCGCGTCGGACATCGCGATCCAGGCCGAGCAGATGCTCTACACCAAGCGGATGTTCCAGGAGCGGGTCGCGTTCCACACCGGCCAGTCCCAGGAGCAGATCGAGGCCGACTCGGACCGCGACCGTTGGTTCACCGCCCAGGAGGCCATGGACTACGGCTTCATCGACAAGGTGATCATCGGAGCCGCCCAGGTTCCGGATGGCGCCGGGACCCTGAGCTGAGCGAGGAGCTGACGATGACCGACCTGAGCCTGCCGCCCCAGTTCGCGGCCGTGCACAACCGCTACGTCCTGCCGTCGTTCGTCGAGCGCACGTCGTACGGGATGAAGGAGTCCAACCCGTACAACAAGCTCTTCGAGGACCGGATCATCTTCCTCGGCGTCCAGGTGGACGACGCGTCGGCGAACGACGTGATGGCCCAGCTGCTGACGCTGGAGGGCACCGACCCGGACCGCGACATCATCATGTACATCAACTCGCCCGGTGGCTCCTTCACCGCCATGACGGCGATCTACGACACCATGCAGTACGTCCGCCCGGACATCCAGACCGTCTGCCTCGGGCAGGCGGCGAGCGCGGCGGCGGTGCTGCTCTCCGCGGGCACGCCGGGTAAGCGGATGGCGCTGCCCAACTCCCGGATCATCATCCACCAGCCGGCCACCGAGGGCGGCTACGGCCAGGGCTCGGACATCGAGATCCAGGCGCGGGAGATCCTGCGGATGCGGACGCAGCTGGAGGACATGCTGTCCCGCCACTGCAACCGGCCGATCGAGCAGGTCCGTAAGGACATCGACCGTGACAAGATCATGACGGCCGAGGAGTCCAAGGAGTACGGGCTGGTCGACACGATCCTGACCAGCCGCAAGAAGGGTCTGCTGGCGTCGCACGCCGCGGGCTGAGCAACGTGTGGTCGGAGGTCGATCGGGGTATCGTTCCCGGTCGACCTCTGACACACCCGTTTTGGGGGTCGGAGAAAACCCGGCCACCGGGTAACGTCGGGTCTGTACCGCTCCGCCGGTCGGATCAGGTGGAGCCGACAGCATGGTGGGACGACAGGACGGACGGGCGCTCCGGCGCTCGCAGGTCAGGGCCGGCGTTCCGGCCGACGAGTGCAGGGAGAACGTAGGTGGCACGGATCGGTGACGGCGGCGACCTACTGAAGTGCTCGTTCTGCGGCAAGTCGCAGAAGCAGGTCAAGAAGCTCATCGCGGGCCCTGGTGTCTACATCTGCGACGAGTGCATCGACCTCTGCAACGAGATCATCGAAGAGGAGCTGGCCGAGTCCGGCGAGGTGAAGTGGGAAGAGCTTCCCAAGCCGATGGAGATCTGCCAGTTCCTCGACAACTACGTCGTCGGTCAGGAGCAGGCCAAGAAGGCGCTCGCCGTCGCGGTCTACAACCACTACAAGCGAATCCAGGCCGAGGCCGCTGGCGCGCCGGGCTCCGGCACCGACGGCGTCGAGCTGGCCAAGTCGAACATCCTGCTGCTCGGCCCGACGGGCTGCGGCAAGACGCACCTGGCGCAGACGCTCGCCCGGATGCTGAACGTCCCGTTCGCGATCGCGGACGCCACCGCGCTCACCGAGGCGGGCTACGTCGGTGAGGACGTCGAGAACATCCTGTTGAAGCTGATCCAGGCCGCTGACTACGACATCAAGCGCGCCGAGACCGGCATCATCTACATCGACGAGGTCGACAAGATCGCCCGCAAGTCGGAGAACCCGTCGATCACCCGTGACGTCTCCGGCGAGGGCGTGCAGCAGGCGCTGCTGAAGATGCTCGAGGGCACCGTCGCCAACGTGCCGCCGCAGGGCGGGCGTAAGCACCCGCACCAGGAGTTCATCCAGATCGACACCACGAACGTGCTGTTCATCTGCGGTGGCGCGTTCGCCGGGCTCGACCAGATCATCGAGGCCCGCACCGGCTCCGGCGGCACCGGCTTCGGCGCCCGGCTCCGGTCGGTGTCCGAGCGGTCGACCGACGACATCTTCAGTCAGGTCATGCCGGAGGACATGCTGAAGTTCGGGCTCATCCCCGAGTTCATCGGCCGGCTTCCGGTGATCACCAATGTGCGCAGCCTCGACCGCTCGGCCCTGGTGCGGATCCTGACCGAGCCGCGCAACGCGCTGGTCCGGCAGTACCAGCGCCTGTTCGAGCTGGACGGCGTCGAGCTGGAGTTCGAGCAGCCCGCGCTGGAGGCCATCGCCGACCAGGCCATGCTCCGCGGCACCGGCGCCCGCGGCCTGCGGGCGATCATGGAAGAGGTGCTCCTCTCCGTGATGTACGAGGTGCCGAGCAACCCCGACGCCGCCCGGGTGCTGATCACCCGCGAGGTCGTCCTGGAGAACGTCAACCCGACGATCGTGCCCCGCGAGTTCACCGGCCGGCGCCGGCGGGACCGCGAGGAGAAGTCGGCCTGACCGCCGTTCGCGACCGCGCCCGGGTCAGTTCGGGCGCGGTCCGCGTGAACGGGTCCGCCGGTCCCACTCGCCCGACGGGGTGACCACCACCATCATCAGGCGCACCGGTTCCTCACCGGCGGTGCGGTAGCCGTGCTCCCGGTCGGCGTGGAACTCGACCGTCTCGCCGGCGCGTACCTCGTGGTCCACGCCGTCGACGGTGACTGTCGCGGCGCCGTCGAGCACGTGCAGGATCTCCCGGGTGCCGTGGGCGTGGTCGGGGGACCGCAACGCCTCGCCGGGTTCCATCCGCCAGTCCCACAGCTCGACCAGGCCGGGTTCGCCGAGTCCGCTGAGCAGACGCGCCAGGCCGCCGTGCGGGCCGCGCCACAGCACCGGCGCCTCGTCCGCCGCGCTGACCCGTACCGTGCTCTGTTCGGCCGGCTCCAGCAGCCGGGCGATGCTGACGCCGAACGCGTCGGCGACCCGGCAGAGCGTGCCGATGCTCGGGTTGGTGCGTGCCCCCTCGATCTGCACCAGCATCCCCTTGCTGACCCCGGACCGGCCGGCCAGTTCCTCGAACGACCAGCCCCGCGCCGCTCGCAGCTCACGTACCTGGCGGGCGACGGCTGAGGTCACCGCGCCGATCCGTCCACCGGTCTCGGTCATCACACTCTCCTTCACGGTCACTATTGTGGTACGACTGCCTGATGCTCCCCATTGTCCTCGCCGCCGTGTCCGCGCTCGCCTTCGGCACTGCCGACTTCGCCGGCGGCAAGGCGTCCCGGCGCGCGGACCCGATCGCCGTGACCGTGGTGTCGCAGATCCTCAGCGTTCCGCTGCTGCTCGTCCTCGTCCTCGTCGTGCCCGGCAGGCCGAGCCCGCTCGACCTCGGCTGGGGCCTGCTCGCCGGGATAGCCGGCGCGGGCGGCGTCATGCTGCTCTACCGCGCACTCGCCACCGGCGTGATGGCCGTCGTCGCGCCGGTCACCGCGATCACCGCGGCGATCGTGCCGATCATCGCCGGCTTGGTCCTCGCGCACTCGCCGGGTGCCGTAGCGCTCGGCGGCGCCGGGCTCGCCGTGGTCGCCATCGGGCTGGTCAGCCTGGGGGAGCGCGGCACGGCCCGCCGCGTCTCCGGCCGCGTGCTCGGCACGGCACTGGCCGCCGGGCTGCTCTTCGGCATCTTCTTCGCGCTGCTCGGCCAAGCCGACGAGAGCGCCGGCATGTGGCCGGTTCTGGCGGTACGCGTCAGCTCGATCGCGTTCGGCCTCGCGCTCGCCGTCCGTACCGGTGCACGCCTGCGACTGGGGCGGCGCGTCCTCGGCTGGGCCGCGACCGCCGGCCTGCTCGACTCCGCCGCGAACGCGCTGTTCCTCGCCGCGGCGGGCCGCGGGCACCTGAGCGTGGTGGCCGCCATCGCCTCGCTCTACCCGGCGAGCACCGTCCTGCTCGCGCTCGCCGTCGACCGGGAACGGCTCCGGCCGGCACAGGTGGCCGGGCTCGGCTTCGCCGCGGCGGCGCTCGTCCTGTCCAGCGTCTGAGCCCTGTCGCGCGCCCGCCTCCGCCCGTACCCTCGGGTCATGCGCGTCGCCGTCTGCCAGCTCAACGCCCGCGACGACCGGGCGGCGAACCTCGCCGCCGCCGAGGCCCTGCTGGTCAGGGCCGCGGCGGCCGGCGCGGATCTCGCCCTCCTTCCGGAGTACGTCGACTACCTCGGTCACGCCGACCAGATGCCGCCGGCCGAGCCGGTCGACGGGACGGTGGGGCGGTTCTTCGCGGAGACCGCCCGGCGGCTGGGCATGTGGGTGATCGCCGGCTCGTTCCACGAGGCCGGCCCGGATCCGGCGCACACCTGGAACACCTCGCTGGTCTTCGACCGCGAGGGCGCGCTCGCCGCCACCTACCGCAAGATCCATCTGTACGACGTGGAGATCCCCGGCCGCGTCTCCTACCTCGAGTCGGCAACAGTCGCGCCGGGCGAGAAGCCCGTGGTGGTCGACGTCGAGGGTCTGCGGGTCGGTCTGTCCATCTGTTACGACCTGCGGTTCCCGGAGTTGTACCGGCAGCTCGCGACAGACGGCGGCGCCGAACTGCTCGTGGTGCCGGCGGCGTTCATGATGCACACCGGGCGGGATCACTGGGAGGTGCTGCTGCGGGCCCGAGCGATCGAGAACCAGTGCTTCGTGGCGGCGGCCGGACAGACGGGTGACCACGACCCGGGCCGGACCTGCTTCGGGCGCAGCATGGTGGTCGACCCGTGGGGGACCGTGCTGAGCCAGGTCGGCGACGGTCCGGGGCTGGCGGTCACCGAGATCGACCTGGAGCGCCTGCGGACGATCCGCGCGGAGCTGCCCAGCCTGGCCAACCGCCGGCTCTGACGGTTGTCAGCCCCCGAAGAGCAGACCCAGAGCGGCGATCCCGGCGATCGCCGCCGCGGTGACCAGGAGAGCGGTGGTCATCCGCGAGGGACCGCGCCGGGCCAGGCGCCTGATCGACAGCACCAGGACGGCGAGCACGACGGCCCCGATCACCAACTGCCAGAACGGCAGCAGGAGGCCGAGCAGAGCGTCCTCGGCGAGGGCCGGGACCGGGGACGGATCATCCATGCCGACCACTCTGGCACGGCACCGCACCGGACGACCCCTCCGACCGCGGCCTCGCCGCGGAAACGGCCGGCGTTCACCCAATGACGATCATTGATTTGCCTTCCGAGGCGGGTCCGCGTAACTTTCTCTCTGCACGCGGGAGGCCGGGCAAACCGGCCGAGAACGGGCGCCAGGCTGGTGGCGGTGACGCCGAGCCAGACTGAGATTCGGGCGGTGCTCGGCACTCCGGGACACGGAGTTGCAAACGCGAAGCCGACCGGGTAGAGTTCGAAAGCCGGCAGGGAGCCGGGCGGGTGGTTGCGAGAGCGACGCCGGCCGGTCCGCCGAAACCCACGAGAGCAACGACCACCGGGAACGGTGAGCGTCAGCGTGGGTCTGGTCGAGCCAAGTTGATCACCTCAAACGCGAGGTTGACGACAGAAGCAAGACCGAGTAGGTTGGAGAGGTTGCCCCAAACGGGGGTTCCGCCAGCGC
>NZ_JBMVFV010000101.1:0-19038 GCF_049538395.1 Micromonospora sp. AB353
GCGGTGATCGTCGACTCGGACCGCATCGCCCGCGAGATCGTCGCGCCCGGCACCGACGGGCTGGCCGAGGTGGTCGCCGCCTTCTCCGACCGGATCCTGGACGCCGACGGGGCACTGGACCGGGCCGCCCTCGGTGCGCTGGTCTTCGGCGACGAGGCGGCCCGCCGCACGCTCGAAGGGATCACCCACCCCCGGGTACGCGCGCGCAGCGCCGAACTGGTCGCCGCCGCCCCCGCCGACGCGATAGTCGTCAACGACGTACCGCTGCTGGTCGAGGTGGGGCTCGCGCCCACGTACCACCTGGTGGTCGTGGTGCAGACGGCCGTGCCGACCCGGATGGCCCGGCTGACCCGCGACCGGGGGATGGCCCCGGCGGAGGCGCAGCGGCGCATCGCCGCGCAGGCCGACGACGCGACCCGCCGTGCGGTCGCCGACGTGCTGCTCACAAACGACGGCACGCTCGCCGACCTGCACGCCGCGGTGGACGCCCTGTGGCGGGACCGCCTGGTGCCCTACGAGCGCAACGTCCGCGAACGCCGCGCCGTTCCGCCCGACCCGGCGGCGCTCGCCGGGCCGGACCCGGCCTGGCCCGAGCAGTACGCCCGGCTGGCCGCCCGGATCCGCCACGCCGCCGGCGGTGACATCCGGGTCGACCACGTCGGCTCCACCGCCGTGCTGGGACTCGCCGCGCCGGACGTGATCGACATCCAGGTGACGGTGTCCTCCCTGGCCGAGGCGGACGGGCCGCTCGCGCAGCGGCTGACCGAGGCGGGTTTCCCGCGGCTGCCGGGCGAGTGGTGGGACGCGCCGCGGCAGCCGGAGCCGGTGCGCTGGCCCAAGCGGCTGCACGGCGGAGCGGACCCGGCGCGTCCGGTGCGCCTGCACCTGCGGGAGGCCGGTTCGCCCGGCTGGCGGTACGCGCTGCTGATGCGCGACCACCTGCGCGCCGACCCGGCACGGCGGGCCGACTACCTCCAGGTGAAGCGGGATCTGGCGGCGGCCGCGCCGGAGCACGCCGCGTGGGGCACGGTGACCGATCCCTGGTTCGACGAGGAGCACCTGCGCGCCGAGGAGTGGGCCGCGCAGACCGGCTGGCGGCCCTGACCGGGCGGTAGGGATCGGGCCGGGCTCAGCGCGCCGCCGAGGCCGCCGATCCGCCGCTGCCCGCCGCATGCCCCGGCGTGAGGTCGAGCCGGAGCCACACGCCCGGCCCGGCCCGCAGCTCCATCCGGTGCGGCAGGCCACCCCGGTCCAGCCACAGGCGGCGGCCGCCCGGCAGCTCGAACACGTCGACGGCCCGGTCGTCCAGCCGGTCCTCCCGGATCCGGACGGCGGTGCCGCCGGGCGCGTGGCGGGCCGCCCGCAGCGCCGCGTCGAGCAGCCGGTCCAGGTCGTCGCCGGGCGGCCGCGCGGGGGCGGCGAGCAGCGCGGCCGGTGCCGGTGCCGGTGGCGTCGCGGGCCCGTCGGGGGACCGCTGCACCTCGGCCACCCGTCCGGGGCGGGCCCACCGCAGGGTGCGCCGGCCGCTGCCCTCCTCGATCACCGCGAGGTACGCCGACGCGCTCGTCCAGTTGATCGTGCCGGTGGCCCGCAGGTTCGCCGACGGGCCGAGCGGAGCGGCCACCGTCACCGTCGCGCCGCCGAGTGCCCGGAGCCGGGCGGGCAGCGCGGCCAGCCGGGCGACCTCGTCGTCGGTGGGCGCCCGGGGCTGCCCGGGCCGGCCGCCGAGCGCGTCCACCGGGTGCAGCGTGGGCCGGTCGGCGCGGGTCAGGTCCACGGTGACGGGCGTGCCGTCGGCCAGCCGGCCGGTGAGCCGGTGCAGCCGGGCGTCCGCGTCCACCCACAGCGTCGGCAGCGGGTCACCGGGCGGCGCGAGGGGCGCCTGGAGCACGTCCACCGGGACGCCGCCCACCTGGTCGCCGCGTAGCCACCGGCCGTCCGTGGCGGGCGGATCGACCCGGTCGGCGCCGAGCCCGATCAGCAGGTCGCGTACCGCGCCCAGGCCGTGCCCGCCGGCCGGGGAGCGCATCCGCCACCGGTCCGCCGGCGGCACCAGCGGCGGCCGGGCCGGGGTGGGGAGCGCACCCGGGTCGGGCCGGACCAGCAGCGCGGACGCGGTGGCCTGCACCAGGCCCCGGTCGTCGCCCGCGCCCGGGCCGCCGACGTCCAGGTAGACCAGGGGGCGGGCCCAGTCGACCCAGCCGACCAGTTCGGTACGGGCGCCGTCGGCGCCGACAGTGACCCGGACACCGGCGCGTACGTCGCGCAGGTTGGTGACCCGCAGCGCGGCCACCCGGTCCGCCTCGGCGGCGGTCAGGGCACGTGTCGCCGGGGCGTCGTCGGTGCGGCCGGGCACCCAGGACGGCAGGGTGGCCACGAGTGCCGCGGCGGAGATCGCGGCGGCCGCCACGAGTGCGGCGAGCGCGATCCGGCGCCGGTCCGGCCCGTCCGGCGGGTCGTCGGCGCCGTCCAGTTCCGGGTCGCCGTCCGGCCGGGTGGTGAGCGGGGGGCGGCGGCCGTCGAACAGGCCGGCCCGGCGGCGCCGGCCGGCCACGGTGGCGGGCCGGGTCGGTGTGCTGGTGCGGCCGCGCCGGTGGCCGCGCCCCGGTTCCCGGGGTACGGCCTGGTCGCCGTCGCCCCGCGCGGAGAGCCGGTGGGGTCGGCTCACGCCGCGCTGGCGGCCCGGCTCGTCGGCGGGCGGGGGCGTGCCGGTGTCGGGCTCGCGTCGCGGCCGGCGCTCGGGAGAGATCCCCACGAGTGGAGAACGCGAGAGCGGGGTTTCGGTGACGAGCAGGGGCGCTCGCGGCGGCCGGTCAGCGCTGCGCGCGACCACCGTCGGCGCGCACGCCGGTCGTCCCGGGTGCTGCGGCCCTGGCGCCGGGGGCGACCGGCCCCGCGTGGGGCGATCACCGGCCCGGTCGGCCGCCGCGAGCGGCCTACGGTACGAGGGTAGACCGGTGAGATGAGCCACACAATGGGAATATCGAAGCCGATCAGGGACGGTCCGTGGTCGTGGCCGGAAGTGTCGGACCCCGGGCGTACGGTTGGTGTCATGGCGCTCGACATTCCCCGGCTCGACGGCCGCTTCCAGGTCGTCAGTGAGTTCCAGCCGGCCGGTGACCAGCCGGCTGCCATCGACGAGCTTGAGCGTCGCGTGCGGCGCGGCGACCGCAACACGGTGCTGCTCGGCGCGACCGGCACGGGCAAGAGCGCCACCACGGCGTGGCTGGTCGAGCGGCTCCAGCGGCCGACCCTGGTGCTCGCCCCCAACAAGACCCTCGCGGCCCAGCTGGCGAAGGAGTTCGGCGAGCTGCTGCCGCAGAACGCCGTCGAATACTTCGTCTCCTACTACGACTACTACCAGCCCGAGGCGTACATCCCGCAGACCGACACCTACATCGAGAAGGACTCCTCGATCAACGAGGAGGTCGAGCGGCTGCGGCACTCGGCCACCATGTCGCTGCTCACCCGGCGGGACGTCATCGTCGTCGCCACCGTCTCGGCGATCTACGGCCTGGGCACGCCGGAGGAATACCTCGACCGGGCCGTGCGCGTCAAGGTCGGGCAGGAGCTGGACCGCGACCAGCTGCTGCGCCGGCTGGTCGACATCCAGTACACGCGCAACGACATGGCCTTCCAGCGCGGCACCTTCCGGGTCCGCGGCGACACACTGGAGATCATCCCGGCGTACGAGGAGCTTGCGGTCCGGATCGAGCTGTTCGGTGACGAGATCGAGAAGCTCTACTACCTGAACCCGCTGACCGGTGACGTGGTCCGCGAGGTCGACAGCCTGATGATCTTCCCGGCCACGCACTACGCCGCCGGTCCGGAGCGGATGGAACGGGCGATCCGCGACATCGAGGCCGAGCTGGGTGAGCGGCTGGCCGAGCTGGAGCGGCAGGGCAAGCTGCTGGAGGCCCAGCGGCTGCGGATGCGCACCACCTACGACATCGAGATGATGCGCCAGGTGGGCTTCTGCTCCGGCATCGAGAACTACTCCATGCACATCGACGGCCGGCTGCCGGGCAGCCCGCCGCACTGCCTGCTCGACTACTTCCCCGACGACTTCCTCACCGTGGTCGACGAGTCGCACGTGACGATCCCGCAGATCGGCGGCATGTACGAGGGCGACGCCTCCCGTAAGCGGATGCTCATCGACCACGGCTTCCGGCTCCCCAGCGCCGCCGACAACCGGCCGCTGCGCTTCGACGAGTTCCTGGAGCGGGTGGGCCAGATGGTCTTCCTCTCCGCTACCCCCGGCCCGTGGGAGCTGGAGCAGGCGCAGGGCGAGTTCGTCGAGCAGGTGATCCGGCCCACCGGCCTGATCGACCCCGAGGTGGTGGTCAAGCCGACGAAGGGGCAGATCGACGACCTCATGCACGAGATCAAGCTGCGGACCGAGCGGGACGAGCGGGTGCTCGTCACCACGCTCACCAAGAAGATGGCCGAGGACCTCTCCGACTACCTGCTGGAGAACGGCATCCGGGTGCGCTACCTGCACTCCGAGGTCGACACGCTGCGCCGCGTCGAGCTGCTGCGCGAGCTGCGCAAGGGCGACTACGACGTGCTCGTCGGCATCAACCTGCTCCGGGAGGGTCTCGACCTGCCCGAGGTGTCGCTGGTGGCGATCCTCGACGCCGACAAGGAGGGCTTCCTGCGCAGCGGCCGGTCGCTGGTCCAGACCATCGGCCGCGCGGCCCGTAACGTCTCCGGCCAGGTCCACATGTACGCCGACAAGATCACGCCGTCGATGGCGGACGCGATCGACGAGACCAACCGGCGCCGGGCCAAGCAGATCGCGCACAACGAGGCCAACGGCATCAAGCCGGAGCCGCTGCGCAAGAAGATCCACGACATCCTCGACGACATCTACCGCGAGGCGGAGGACACCGAGAACAGCAACGTCGGCGGTGCCGTGCGGCAGCTGTCCCGGGGCAAGGCGCCGGTCAAGGAGACCCGCAGCCGCCGGGGCGCCGCGGCCACCCCGTCGCGGGAGGGGATGGCCCGGGCCGATCTGGCCAACCTCATCCAGGAACTCAACGACCAGATGCTCGCCGCCGCGCGGGAGCTGCAGTTCGAACTGGCCGCGCGGATCCGCGACGAGGTCGCCGACCTCAAGAAGGAGCTGCGCGGGATGGATGCCGCAGGGGTCCGGTGACCGGCGCGACGGCCGGGGCGGCGCGATGCTGACCGAGGCCGTCGTCGGGCGCCCCGACCCGCGGCTGCGCCAGTGGGTGGACAGCTACCTCGGCTACCGCGAGGACGCGCCCGTCCCGTTGGTGCGCCGGGAGGTGGCGGGCGCCTTCGTGGTGCTGATTCTCGGCTGGGGCGACCCTCTCGGCGTGACCGACCCGCGTGCCCCCGGTGAGGGCGGGTCCGCCACCAACGCCTTCCTGGCCGGTCCGTTCGACGGCTGGTGCGCCACCCGCACGGCCGGGACCGGCACCGGGGTGCAGGTGTTGCTGACCGCCCCGGCGGCCCGCCGCCTGCTCGGGTTGCCGCTGGCCGAGCTGGCCAACCGGGTGGTGCCGATCGACGCGGTGGCGGGCTGGCTGGCCCGGCTGCGCGACGAGCTGGCCGGCGAGCCGGGCTGGCCGGCACGCTTCGCCCGGCTCGACACCGCCCTGGCCGCGCGGCTGGCGGCGACAGCGCCGCCGGACCCGCACCTGCTGGCGGCCTGGCGGCGTCTGGACGGCAGCGGGGGAGCGGTCGGCGTGGCCACGCTCGCCGACGAGCTGGGCTGGTCCCGCCGTCACCTGTCGGTCCGGTTCCGGCGGGAGTTCGGCCTGCCGCCGAAGACGGTCGCCCGCCTGCTGCGCTTCGAGCGGGCGTACGCGAGCCTGGGCCGCACGCTGCTCACCGCGGACGCCGCCGTACCGGACGACGCCGGGTGGGCGCAGCGGGCCGCCCGGTGGGGCTACTACGACCAGTCGCACCTGATCCGGGAGTTCCGCGAGTTCGCCGGCGCCACCCCGGCCGCGCTGACCGGGCCCGGATCGCATTCGTCCAATCCGGTCTGACCGCCCCGGCGGCAGACTGACCGTCATGCGAAGCATCTATCCGGTCCTGCGGTATCCCGACGTGCGAGCCGCAGCCGACTTCCTCTGTTCCGCGTTCGGCTTCACCGTGCGCGAGGCCCACGAACTCCCCGACGGCACGATCGGCCACGCCGAGCTGGCGTACGGCGACGACCTGGTGATGCTCGGCCCGGGGCCGGCGCCGCGGTCCCGGCCCGCCGACGACGACTACCGCGTCTACGTGGCGCTCGACGACGTCGACGCGCACCACGAGCGCGCCCGGTCGGCCGGGGCGGAGATCGTCCGGGCGCCGTTCGACACCGACTACGGCTCCCGCGACTACGCGGCCCGCGACCTGGCCGGGCTGGTCTGGTCGTTCGGCACGTACCGCCCCTGAGCGCGCCGCCCGCGCGGTAGCGCTGTGTGGGCGAGGTATTGCCGAGCGTGACGGTGATGCGTACGCTCCCTCCCGGGAGGCGCGCATGCCGTTGTCAGCAAGTCCTGTGGTCCGGAGGGCGAGGCTCGGTGTGGAGCTGCGCCGGCTGCGTCGTCGCGAGTCGCTCACGCTCGAACAGGTCTGCACCCGGCTGGGCTGGGCGTCCACGTCGAAGCTGTCCCGCATCGAGCTGGGGCAGAGCCGGCCCGACCTCGCCGACGTGCTCGACCTGCTCGACGTCTACGCGGTGCCGCCGCCGCAGCGCGACGAGCTGATCGTCATCGCCCGCGACGCGGCCACCGGCCGGGGCTGGTCCAAGGCGCTCGGCGAGATGGGGGAGCGCCAGCGGGCGTACGCCGAGCTGGAGGCGGGCGCGGAACGCATCGTGGAGTACCAGTGTGTGCTCGTACCCGGCCTGCTCCAGACCCCGGCGTACGCCCGCCTGCGCGTGTCGGCCGGCGCGGCGCTGACCGGCGAGGTGGACGTGGAGGCCGACGTGCGCGCCCGTGTCGCACGCCAGGAACTGCTGGTCCGGCCGGACCCGCCGCACTACACCGCGCTGGTCGACGAGCGTGTCTGCGACCCGGACGGCCTGCCCGCCGACGTGTGGCGCGACCAGATGCGGCACCTGCTCGCGCTCGCCGAACGGCCCCGCGTCAGCGTCCGGGTGCTGCGGTCCGCGGCGTCGAGTGGCGACGGGCCGCACCCGTTGGCGCCGTTCTCGTACTACGCCTACCCCGACCCGGAGGATCCGCGCACCGTGCTGGTGGAGACGCTCACCACCGACCTGCGGCTGGTCGCCGAGGCGGACGTGGCTCATTACGAGCGGGTCATCGAGCGGCTCCTGGCGGCGGCGCTGCCGGCTGACGCCTCCGCCGAGCTGGTGGCCCGGCGGCTCGGCGCGGCGCCGGTGCCCCGGCAGCGCGATCCGCACGAGCTGGAGTGAGCCGCACGGCCGGCTGCCGGTGCGGCGCGACCACCGGGCCCGGCGCCCCCGATGCCCGTCGGGACCGGTGGCCGCGCAGCGCGCAGGCTACGGCAGGGGTACGACAGTTCAGGCCGGCACGTCGATGAAATGCTCGACCAGCGGCGGGCCGGCGAAGTGCGGGCCGATGAGTCCCCGCCACTGCGCGAACCGCTCGGTCTGGCGGAAGTTCACGTCGTGCGCCTCGACCGAGTCCCACTCGACGAGCAGCACGAAGCGGGTGGGCGACTCGACGCCCCTGGTCATCCGCACGGAGCGGCAGCCTTCGGCGCCGGCGAGGATCGGCCGCGCCTGCGCGTAGGCGGCGGCGAACTCGTCCTCGTGTCCGGGCGTGACATCGATCAGCGCGACCTCAAGAACCATGCTGGCAGCCTGCCATGCCGGCCCGCCGCCGGTGCGTCCCGGGTGACGTCCCGGCGTGCCTCGCCAGCGGATGGCTAGCCTCCTAGGACGCTCTGCGCGACGTGAGCCGCAGCACGTCGAGAGATCGACGGGCGGCCCGGAGATGCGCCACCCGGGTGCGATGGTGAACAATGGCGGCCGAGGAGGGGAGTATTCCCCCGCGACGGAGTCGTCAGCACGGAAGAGCGCCGGCACCCCCGGTGGCCCGACCCGGCTCCGCCGGTCGGAACCCGGCACCCGGGCTCCGGCGGAAGAGACCTCCGACAGTCACCCCTGTCAGCGTCGACGCACCCCGGCACCGCACCCGGCGTACGGTGTGCCCGACGCAGCGTGTCTGCCGGAGGATGGATTTGAACGTGTCCGCATTGGTGTGGGCGGTAACGCTGATCGCGATGATCGCGGTCCTGCTCGCCGACCTGTTCATCATCGGCCGGCGGCCGCATGAGCCGAGCGTCCGGGAGTCCAGCCTGTGGGTGGGCTTCTACGTCGGCCTGGCGCTGATCTTCGGCGTGGTGCTCTGGCTGACCGCCGGTGGCCGCGTCGCAGGCGAGTTCTACACCGGCTGGCTCACCGAGTACAGCCTCTCGGTGGACAACCTCTTCGTCTTCGTGATCATCATGGCCCGGTTCGGGGTGCCCCGGCAGTACCAGCAGAAGGTGCTGCTCGTCGGCATCATCCTGGCGCTGATCATGCGGGGTGGTTTCATCGCGGCCGGCGCGGCGCTGATCTCCCAGTTCTCTTGGGTGTTCTACATCTTCGGCGCGTTCCTCATCTACACCGCGGTGAACCTGGCCCGGCAGGGCGAGCCGGACGAGGACGAGTTCAGCGAGAACCTGCTGATCCGGTGGAGCCGCAAGGCTCTCCCGCTGTCCCGGGACTACGACGGGGCGCGGATGACCACCCACGAGCACGGGCGGCGCCTGTTCACCCCGATGCTCATCGTGATGATCGCGATCGGCACCACCGACCTGATCTTCGCGCTGGACTCGATCCCGGCGATCTTCGGCATCACCCAGGAGCCGTACCTGGTCTTCACCGCGAACGTGTTCGCGCTGATGGGGCTGCGGCAGCTCTACTTCCTGCTCGGCGGCCTGCTGGACCGGCTCATCTACCTCAGCTACGGCCTCGCCGTAGTGCTCGGCTTCATCGGCGTGAAGCTGGTGCTGGAGGCGCTGGCCGAGAACAACCTGCCGTTCATCAACGGCGGCGAGCACGTGGCGTGGGCCCCGCACATCCCGATCTGGCTCTCGCTCACGGTCATTCTCGGCACCCTGGGTGTGGCCACCGCCGCCAGCCTGGCGAAGTCGTCGCGGGACCGGCGCCGGGAACTGGCCCAGGCCCGCCGCTGACCCGTCCGTCCCGTCCGGGGCGCTCCCGTACCGGGGGCGCCCCGCGGCGTGTCAGCGCTCAGACGCGGTGGGCGCCGACGAGGGTGGCGGTCCGGTCGGCCGGCAGCTCCTCCTCGATCACGCGCCGGGTCAGGTAGCAGGCGTGCAGCATCCGGCGCCGGCCGCCGCGCGGCTCGGCCGACACGATCCCGACGTGGTGGATGCGCCGGCCGGGCCGGGCGAAGAAGTAGAGGTCGCCGGGGCGTTCGGCGTCCAGTGGCAGCCGCGAGGTCGCCGCCGCCTGGTCGTCGGCGTCGCGGGGGAGCGTGATCCCGTACCGCCGCCAGGCCAGGTGCACGAGCCCGGAGCAGTCGATGCCGTCGGTGGACATGCCGCCCCAGACGTAGACGAGGTCGCGCAGCCGTTCGGCGACCGCGAGCACCTGCTCGGCCTCGGGACGCTCGGCGGGCAGCGGCACCAGGTCGTCCTCCGGGGCCCAGAGCGGGTCGGGCCGTCCGGGTACACGGACCGGGCGTCTGCCGTTCACCGCCGGCCCGGCCGGGGTGAGCCGGGTGCCGAGGACCACGCCGGTGAGCGCCGCGCCGCCGCCGGGCTCGGCACGCAACGCGGTGCGGGCGACGTCCACGGTCAGCGGCCGGTCGGCGGCCGAACCGGTGCCGGCCGAACCGGTGCCGGCCGGACCGGAGCGCGCCTGACCGGGACCGGACGGGCCGGAACCGACCGGAGCCGGCCCGGCCGAAGCGGTGGCGGACAGAGCGGGGCCGGACAGAGCGGGGCCGGCGGGGTCGACGTGGGCCGGATGAGTGGAGGACGGCTCGGCGTCGGCCGGATCGGCCAGGTGGGCGGCCCGCAGCCAGCCCGGGTAGCCGTCGGCGCCGAGCTTCGCCGCGGGCTGGCCCAGTGCCACCACCCGCACCCAGCCGTCCGGCCGGGACTCGGTGACGCGCACCGGCTCGCCGAGCAGCAACTGGGTCAGGACGCAGTCGCCGACGAGCTGGTCGCGGTCCATGCCGGCGATCCAGGCGGCGACGTCGGGCGAGCCGGCGAGGGCGGGGCAGTCGATCGGACGTACCGCCTCGGGAGCGGTCCACAGGGTCGCCACCGGTACCCGTACGACGGCCCGGCGGCCGGGCTGAGGTGCCACGCGTACCCCTCTCTCCGGTGGTCGTCCGGGCGACCATATGAAAAATTCTGACGTTGCTCAACCACCTGTCTGAATTTTAGCTTCACGCAGGCCGGTGACCCCCAGGCCCGGAGCGTCCGGCAGCAGCACGCTCGCGCCCTCGTACCGGATGCCCCCGGTGACCGGCGACCAGGCCAGCCACCAAGCGGCGTCGAGGTCCGACACGGCGGTGGTGCCGTACGCGGCGACCAGGCTGGCCGCGGCGCCCACCCCGACCGGCCCTTCCATCATCGAGCCGACGATGGTGCCCATGCCGTGCGCGGTCGCCAGGTCGAGCAGCGTGCGGGCCGGTTGCAGACCGCCGCACTTGGCCAGCTTCACGTTGACCATGTCGGCGGCGCGCCGCCGGATCACCTCGACCAGATCGCGCACGTCGAAGACGGACTCGTCGGCCAGGATCGGCAGGTCCACCCGGTCGCTGACCCAGGCCAGCCCGTCCAGGTCGCGGCGGTGCACCGGCTGCTCGACCAGTTCCACGTCGAGCCCCGCGTCCTCGATCGCCCGGATCACCCGCACCGCCTCCCGGGGCGTCCAGCCCTGGTTGGCGTCCAGCCGGATCCGCACGTCCGGGCCGACCGCGGCCCGCACCGCGCGGACCCGGTCCAGGTCGCCGCGGGCGTCGGTGCCGACCTTGAGCTTGAGCACGCTGAACCCCTCGGCGCCGCGCCGCGCCGCCGTCGCGGCCAGGTCCACCGCGTCACCGGCGGCCAGCGTGACGTCGGTCGGCACGCGCAGCGCCGTGCCGCCGAGCAGACGCACCAGGGGTACGCCGAGCCGCCGCGCGGCCAGGTCGTGCAGCGCCACGTCGACCGCCGCCTTCGCCGACTCGTTCCCGACCACGGCACGGCGCACCAGCGTGCCTGCCGCCTGGAGGTCATCGGCGCCGCGGCCGATCAGCAGCGGCGCGAGCAGTTCGCGTACGCACGCCTCGGCACCCGCCACCGACGCGCCGGTGACCTGCCAGACCTGCGGCGCCTCCCCGAAACCGGACCGGCCGTCGCGGTCGACCACCTCCACCACCAGCGTGTCCACGGTGGTGGTACGACGCAGCGCGGTGACGAACGGGGTGTGTAAGGGGGCCGAGAGACGGTGGGTGCGTACCGCGGCGATCGTCATGTGGGGCACCCTATAGCCAACTGGCGGCGAGCAGGGGAGGGCCGATGGCCGGGCGGGAATGGGAGCTGGTGGGCGCGCCGAACGCGCGTGACCTGGGCGGAATGCCGACGAGCGACGGGCGGCGGGTACGGGCCGGGCGGCTCATCCGCACACCCGCGCTGGGCCGGCTCACCGACGAGGACCTGCCGGTGCTGGGCAAGCTCGGCCCGGCCTGCGTGGTGGACCTGCGCGACGTCCACGAGCAGGCGGTGGCCCCGCCGGACCGGCTGGTCGGGGAGCCCCGCACCGTGCACCTGCCGGTCTACGACGCGGCGCACCCGGTGTTCACGTACGTCTCGGCGGTGCTGCAGGGCCACGACCTGGACGCCTACGCGGCACTGGCCCGCGAGGGCATGCCGGGGGCGATGACGGCGATCTACCGCTGGTTCGTCACCGGGGAGTCGGCACGGGCCGGGTTCGGCGCGGCGGTGCGGCTCGCCGCCGAGGGCGCGAACCTGCCGCTGCTGTTCCACTGCTCGGCCGGGAAGGACCGCACCGGCTGGCTGTCGGTGGTGCTGCTGACCGCGCTGGGCGTGGAGGACGAGGCGATCCGCGCCGACTACCTGGTGCACAACGAGCTGACCGAGAGCCTGCGCGAAGTGCTGCTGTCGGCGATGATCGAGCGCCGGCCGGACCTGGACCCGGCGGTGGCCCGGCCGCTGCTGGAGGTGCGCCCGGAATACCTGGACGCCGCCTACGACGAGGTGCGCCGCGCGCACGGCTCGTTCGACGCGTACCTGCGCGACGGTCTGGGGGTGACCGACGCGCACCGCGCCGCGCTGCGCGAACGGCTGCTGGAGTAGCCGGGTCAGCCGGCCAGGTCGTGCCGCGCGGCCCAGACCCGCTCGGAGACGTGCGCGATCAGCCGGCACGCGTCGTCCTCGACCTCGTCACCGTCCGCGCCACCGTCGGCCAGGTCGGTGGTGGTGCAGACGACGATCGTGTACGGCGGCGCGTCGTCCGGGAACACCACTCCCGCGCCGTGGCGTACGCCGCGTACCCAGCCGTTCTTGTGCGCGATCCGGGTGCCGTCGGGCAGCCCGGCGGCCAGGTCCTCGCGGTGTTCCTGGGCGACGAGCACGTCGAGCATGGCGGCGCAGCCGGCCGGTGAGGCGAGCGGGCCGGGCCGGGTCGCGCCGAGCGCCAGCTCACCGAGCAGGCCGGCCAGGTCGGCGGCGGTGACCAGGTTGTCGATGCCGGAGTCGCGGGCGGCGAAGTCCTCGATGCCGCGGCCGGTGACGCTGTGCCGCGCACCGGCGAGCGCCCACGCCTGCGCCACCGCGGGCAGCCCCACCTGGCCGATGCAGATGTTCGTGGCCAGGTTGCTGGACCGGATGATCATCCGTTCGGCGAGCCAGCGCAGCGGTGCCTCGCCGCCCACGCGGTCCCAGACCGCCTCGTCGTTGTCGTAGTCGCGGTCGTTTGCGAACCGGGGCGCGCCGGGCAGCGCGGAGCCGAACGAGTTGTGCACCGGCACCGGCGCGTCCAGGTCCAGCCGGCCGGCCTCGGCGGCGCGGAACAGCGCCACCAGCACGGCGAGCTTCATGGTGCTCGCCGCGTAGTGGGTGGCGTCGGCCCGCCGCGTCCACGTCGGCCGCGCGCCGGGGCGGCCCACGTACGCGGAGACGGTGCCGGGCACCCGGTCCAGGTGTGCGTCGAGGTCCTCCCAGGTCATGACCGCACCGTAGCGGATCTTCGTGGCGTACGCGGGGCAGCGGCGGGCCCGGGTGCGGGCTAGCGTGCGGAGATGACGACCCCGTTGTACGACGGCATCGCCGACTGGTACGAGGAGTACGCCAGCGAGACCTCGTCGGTCTACATGGACCGGGTCCGGTCGGTGCTGGCCGATCTGTTGGGCGACGGCCCGGGCCGCTGCGTGGACCTGTGCTGCGGCACCGGGGCGCACGCGGCCGAGCTGAAGCGTCTCGGATGGACACCGGTGGGAGTGGACCTGTCCGGCGGGCAGCTCCGCCACGCCCGCGCCCGGCTGCCGGTGGCCCGGGCCGACGCGACGGCGTTGCCGCTGTCCACCGGCGCCGTACCGGCGGTGGTCTGCGTGCTCGCGCACACTGACATGCCGGACTATCCGGCGGCGGTCGCCGAGGCGGCGCGGGTGCTGGCGCCCGGCGGCCGGCTGGTGCACGTCGGCGTGCACCCGTGTTTCGTGGGCGCGTTCGCCGACCGGTCCGAGCCGGAGCGGATCGTGATCGACGGCGGGTACGCCTCGCGGGAGCGCACGGTCCGCTCGTGGAACGCGGCCGGGGTGCGGGCGCGGGTCGGTGCGTGGCACCTGCCGCTGGCCGGCCTGCTGGACGCCGTGGCGGCCGCCGGCCTGCGGCTGACCCGGGTGGTCGAGTCCGGCTCCGGCCCGATCCCCGACGTCCTGGCCCTGGCGGCCACGAAGCCCCACTGACCCCGCAGCCGTGATGCCGCCTCGCGTCCGAGGCGTGGTACCTGGCCCCGTGGCGCGCGTCTCGCGTCCATGGCGCGGCACCTGGCCCGTGGTGCGTCTCGCGTCCGAGGCGCGGTGTGGGCCCGTGACGCCGTCCCGCGTCCGGTCGCGCGGTGGTCGGCCCATGGCGCGTCTCGCCGTCTCGCATCTGTCGCCGTCCTGACCGGACACGTACCGGTCGTAGAGATCGGCGACGCAGCCTTGCACCCGTCGCGTCGTCTCACGCCCGTCGCCGCTCTCACCCGTCGGCGGGGAGGTTCCGCTGCCGCCCTGCCCTCGTCCCAGCCTGGCGATCCACTCCCGCCCTTCGCCTCTCCCGCCCTGCCCGCACCGGCTGCCTCATCGTCGCCAGGTCCCGAGTGCCGGGAGCCAGTGTCCGCCAAGCGAGACGCGCGGAGATCTTGGAAGGAAAGCGCCCCTATGGGGGCCATTTCGTACCAAGATCTCCCGCTCACCCCGTCGATCATGAAGTTGGCGGTGGATTTGATCTCCAGAAGTGCCGGCAACCTCATGATCGACCGGCGACCGGGCGGGGGAAGGAGAAAGGGGGAGCCCGGTCCGCCGAAGGGCGGGCCGGGCTCCGGGTGGGGCTGGTGAGCTGGTGGGGTCAGCCGGCGTGCTTGCGGCGGGCGGCGGCCCGGCCACGCTGCTGCTGGTCGAGCACCACCTTGCGGATGCGCACCGCGGCCGGAGTGACCTCGACGCACTCGTCCTCGCGGCAGAACTCCAGGGCCTGCTCCAGGGACAGCTTGCGCGGCGGGATCAGCTTCTCGGTCTCGTCGGCGGTCGACGAGCGCATGTTGGTGAGCTTCTTCTCCTTGGTGATGTTGACGTCCATGTCGTCGGAGCGGGAGTTCTCGCCGACGATCATGCCCTCGTACACCTCGGTGCCCGGCTCGACGAAGAGCTGGCCGCGCTCCTGGAGGTTGGTCATCGCGAACGCGGTGACCGAACCGGCGCGGTCGGCGACCAGCGACCCGTTGTTGCGGGTGCGCAGCTCGCCGAACCACGGCTCGTACGACTCGAACACGTGGTGCAGGATGCCGGTACCGCGGGTCTCGGTGAGGAACTCGGTCCGGAAGCCGATCAGGCCGCGCGCCGGGACCAGCCACTCCATCCGGATCCAGCCGGTGCCGTGGTTGACCAGCTGCTCCATCCGGCCCTTGCGGGTGGCCAGCAGCTGGGTGATGGCGCCGAGGTACTCCTCCGGGGCGTCGATGGTCAGCCGCTCGACCGGCTCGCAGGTCTTGCCGTCGATCTCCTTGGTGACGACCTGCGGCTTGCCGACGGTCAGCTCGTAGGACTCGCGGCGCATCTGCTCGACCAGGATCGCCAGGGCCAGCTCGCCGCGGCCCTGCACCTCCCAGGCGTCCGGCCGCTCGGTGGGCAGCACCCGCAGCGAGACGTTGCCGATCAGCTCCTTGTCGAGCCGGTCCTTGACCATCCGGGCGGTGACCTTGGCGCCCTTGACCCGGCCGACGAGCGGCGAGGTGTTGGTGCCGATGGTCATCGAGATGGCTGGCTCGTCCACGGTGATCAGCGGCAGCGGCACCGGGTTCTCGGCGTCGGCGAGCGTCTCACCGATCATGATCTCCGGGATGCCGGCGACGGCGATGATGTCGCCCGGCCCGGCGGAGTCGGCCGGCTTGCGCTCCAGGCCCTCGGTCATCAGCAGCTCGGAGATGCGTACCCGCTGGGTGCTGCCGTCGGTGCGGCACCAGGCCACGGTCTGGCCCTTGCTGATGGTGCCCTGCCGGACCCGGCACAGCGCGAGCCGGCCCAGGAACGGCGAGGCGTCGAGGTTGGTGACGTGGGCCTGCAGCGGCGCGTCCTCGTCGTACGCGGGCGCGGGGATGGTGTCGAGCAGCGTGCGGAACAGCGGCTCCAGGTTGCTGCTGTCGTCCGGGACGGCGCCGTCGGCGGGCTGGGTCAGCGAGGCGATGCCGTCGCGGGCGCAGGCGTAGACGATCGGGAAGTCGATCTGCTCCTCGTCGGCGTCCAGGTCGAGGAACAGCTCGTACGTGTCGTCCACGACCTCCTTGATCCGGGCGTCCGGACGGTCCACCTTGTTGATCACCAGGATGATCGGCAGCCGGGCGCGCAGCGCCTTGCGGAGCACGAACCGGGTCTGCGGCAGGGGGCCCTCGCTGGCGTCGACGAGCAGCACCACACCGTCGACCATGGTCAGGCCGCGCTCGACCTCGCCGCCGAAGTCGGCGTGACCGGGGGTGTCGATGATGTTGATGGTGACGGGCTCCGAGCCGTCCGCCGGCATGTACCGCACGCCGGTGTTCTTGGCGAGGATGGTGATGCCCTTCTCGCGCTCGAGGTCCATCGAGTCCATGACCCGCTCGGTGGTCTCACCACGGGCGCCGTAGGCGCCGGCCTGCCGCAACATGGCGTCGACCAGGGTCGTCTTGCCGTGGTCGACGTGGGCGATGATGGCGACGTTGCGGAGGTCGGTGCGTAGCTGCATACCCTCCATACTCCTGTCTGCGGTTGCCGGGGCACGCCTCGGGGTCACCCCGAGACAACCCGGATCTGCGTCGAAAGTGCTGTGCCGACCGTTCCAGCGACTGGCATGCTGACACCCGTGCGGGGTGCCCGATGCCTGACCTGCTGAGCTGGCTGCAGGAGCTGCCGCCCCTGCTGATCTACGTGGCCGCCGCGGCGATCGTCGCGGCGGAGACCGCGGTGATCGTCGGGCTGCTGATGCCCGGCGAGGCGACCCTGCTTCTGGTCGGCTTCCTAGCGTACGCGGGGACGCTGCGCCTCGCGCCCGTGCTGGTGGCGATGACCGCCGCCGCCGTGATCGGAGACACACTCGCGTGGCGGGCCGGCCGCCGCTACGGCCCCCGTCTGCGTGCCTCCGGGGTGGGTGCCCGGATCGGCGCGCACCGGTGGCGGCGGGCCGACTCGCTGCTGGAGCGTCTCGGTGGCCGGGGTGTGCTCGCCGCCCGCTGGATCGCGTTCGCCCGCACGCTGGCGCCCCGGCTGGCCGGGTCGGCCGGGATGCCGTACCGGCGGTTCGCGCCGTGGAACCTGGCCGGGGTGGCGAGCTGGGTCGGCGCCTCGGTGCTGGCCGGCTACCTCGCCGGTGAGTCGTACGAGCGGGTGTCGAAGCTGCTCGGCCGGGCCACCGGCGCGGTGCTGGCCCTGCTGCTGTGCCTGCTCGCCGTGGTGCTGGCCGGCCGCTGGCTGGGCCGCAACCCGGACCCGGTACGCGCGCTGGCGGCGCGGGCCGCCGCGTTGCCGCCGCTGCGCTGGCTTCGGGCCCGGTACGGGGTGCTGTTCTTCCTGGTCGCCATGCGGGTCGGCCCGGCCTGGACGCTGCTGTTCAACCTGGCGCTGGGGCTGGCGCTGCTGTTCGTCGCCGGGCTGGCCGTGGCGGTCCTGCTGGAGGCGGTGGTCGCGCAGAGCGGGCTGTACGTCCTCGACGGCCTGGTCGCCGACTGGTTCGCCGCCCGGCGTACCCCCGGGGTGGTCGACACGGCGCTGCCGGCGGTGTCGGTGTTGCGCGGCTGGGTGCTGATCGCCGCGGTGGCGGTGGTGGCCGCCGTGGTGGCCCGGCGCGGCCGGGCCTGGCGGGCGGACCCGCTCGGGGTGCTGGGCACCGTCGGCGCGGCCGTGCCGCTGGTGCTGCTCGTCGTCGTCGCGGACCTGACCGGCCCGGGCGGCCCGGACCGCCCCGGTGACCTGTTCCCGACGCAGAACGCGGTGGTGACCGCGAGCTTCGGCACGCTCGCCTGGCTGCTGTCGCGCGGCGCCCGCTGGCCGGTGGGCGCGGCGGTCTGGACGGTCGCGTCGGCGGGCCTGGTCACTGTCACCGGCGCGCGGCTCTACCTGGGCTTCAGCACGGCGAGCGGCACCGTCACGGCGGTCCTGCTGGGCGTCGCCTGGACCACCGTGTTCGTGGTGGCGTGGGCGACCCGGGACCGCCTGGCCGACCGGGACGAGCGATCGGCGGGCGCGGACCGGGAGGAGGGGTCCGCCGGCGCGGCGCCGGACGAGGGGCCGGACGACGCGGTGGCCGGGGAGTCGCCGCCCCGGCCCCGGGGACGCCGGTCCGCGTTCCGGGTACCCCCCGGACCCGTCGATCCTTGCTAGGGTGCGCCGACGGGGGACTACGGGGAGGTCCGATGCGGCGAGGACTCGGCCGGTGGGCCGTGACGGTGGTGGCACTGGTCGCGGCGGCCACGCTCACGGCGTGCGGCGAGGAGGAGCGGCCGGTCCGGGAGGTTGCTGCGGACCTGCCCACGGCGGCCCCGGCGGACCAACCACAGGAGGCTCCGGCCGACGCGCCGAGCGAGGAGCCGCCGGCGGTCGCGGCGATGGGCGGCCGGCCCAGCCCGAGCGCGTCGGCGAAACCGAAGCCGCGGGTCAAGCCGTCCCGCACGACCACGGCGCCGCTGGCCCGGCCGAAGCCGCCGACCGAGACCCAGGTGCCACCGGCGCCGCCGAAGCCGGTGGACGACGGCTGCAAGCCGAGCTACCGGGGCACCAAGGCCAGTCAGAGTCAGGTGAAGGCGGCGCTCGCCGACGCGGCGGCGCGGACCTACTGGCCGACGTCGGCGCCGGACATCCGCATCCCGTCGGCGCTGCTGAAGGCCACCGCCTGGCAGGAGAGCGGGTGGCAGTCCAACATCATCGCCTGTGACGGCGGGGTCGGGCTGATGCAGGTCATGCCGGCCACGGCGGAGTGGATGAACCAGCGTTTCGGCCAGTCGTACGACATCGACGCCTACCGGGACAACGCCTACCTGGGCGGCACCTACCTGGCCTGGCTGACCAAGTACATCGGCGACATGTACTTCGAGTCCGACTACCGGCTCGACGCCTCACTGTGCACGAGTGAGCTGAACTCCTGCCTGCTCAACGCCGTGATCGCGGCCTACAACTACGGGCACGGCGCGGTGGCTCGGGAGGACCAGCCGCTGACCATCCCGAACCCGCAGTACGTGCGCAACGTGCGGGCGCTGATGACCGAGTGCGAGTGCCTGAGCTTCTGATCGACCGGACGAAGGGGCGGGGGCCGGCCACCGCGACGGCGACAGTGGCC
>NZ_JBMVFV010000102.1:0-18834 GCF_049538395.1 Micromonospora sp. AB353
CCGAACACCTGATCCCGGTCCGTCACATCACAGGCAACCACCCGCACGGCGGCACCCAGCGCGGACAACCGCTCCGACAACTCGCCCGCACCCGCAGCCTCCGGGCCACGCCGCGACACCAGCACGAGAGACCGCACGCCGTGCACCGACACCAGGTGCTCCGCGACCAACGCCCCGAGCGCACCCGTACCACCGGTGACCAGCACCGCACCGTCACCCACGACCGGCGTCTCCACCGACGCCGGGGCGACCGCACGCACCAGACGCGGCACGAACACCTCACCCGCACGCACCGCGACCTGACCACCGGCCGGGTCCGCGGCGAAGCGGGCCAGGACGCCCAGCGTGCCGGGGTTGATCGCGTCGTCGACGTCGGCCAGGACGATGCGACCGGGGTGCTCCGACTGCGCCGACCGCAGCAGGCCCCACACGGCCGCTGCGGCCAGGTCGCTGACCCGGTCCCCGTCGCGGACAGCCAGCGCGCCCCGGGTCACCACCACGAGCTTCGAGTCGGCCAGCGCGTCGACGGCCAGCCACTCCTGCACCAGGCCCAGCACGTCGGCGGTGACCGTGCGTACGGCCTCCGCCGGGTCGTCGTCGGCGGCGGGCGACGCGGCCGGCGTGAAGAGCAGCAGGCGCGGCGGGGCGATGCCGGCGTCGATGGCGGCGCGCAGCTGCCGGATCGTCTCGGCGGAGGGGCCACCGGGGACGCCCGGCAGGGCCGGCCCGCCCAGCACCGCCCAGCCCGACGCGTCGTCGACCGGGTCGGCCTCCTCGGCCTGCCAGGCCACCTCGAACAGGGAGCGCGACGCCGCGTTCGGGGCGGCCACCCCGGTCAGCTCCCGCAGGACGAGGGAGTCCACCGACACCACCGGCGCGCCCGCCTCGTCGCGGGCGGTCAGCCGCACCGCGGAGCCGTCGCGGGTCAACCGCACCCGCAGCAGCGTCGCGCCGGAGGCGTGCACCTGTACGCCCTCGAAGGCGAAGGGCACGCGCGGCCCGCCCGTCTCCTCGGCGCCGGGCAGCAGCCCGATCGGGTGCAGGGCGGCGTCCAGCAGCGCCGGGTGCACGCCGAAGCGAGCCGCCTCCGCCGCGTCGTCCGGCAGGACCACCTCGGCGAAGACGTCGTCCTCGCCGGTCCACACCCGGCGCAGCCCCTGGAACGCCGGCCCGTACGACAGGCCGTGTTCGAGCAGTGCCGGGTACCAGCCGGTCAGGTCCACCTCGGTGGCGCCGGCGGGCGGCCAGGCGGTGGGCTGCGGTTCGTCGGCCGTGGCCGGTTCCAGCACGCCCTCCGCGTGCCGGGTCCAGCCCGCCTCGGGGTCGTCGTCGGGGCGGGAGTAGACGGCGACGGGACGCTGCGGCGAATCCGATGCGGACACCCGCACCTGGATCCGTATGGCGCCGGACTCGGGGAGCACCAGCGGCACGAGCACCGTCAGGTCCCGCAGCCGCGGCAGGTCCGCCTCGTCGCCGGCGCGGACGGCAAGCTCCACGAGGGCCGTGCCCGGGACCAGCGGCACGCCGGAGACGACGTGGTCGGCCAGCCAGGGGTGGGTGGTCGGGGAGATCCGGCCGGTCAGCACGATCTCGTCGTCGCCGGCCAGGTCCACGGCCGCGCCGAGCAGACCGTGCTCGGCCACGCCGAGGCCGGCGCCGCTGACGTCGCCGGCGCGCAGCCGGCCCACGGCCGGCCAGAAGCGCTGCCGCTGGAACGGGTACGTCGGCAGGTCGACCGGGCGGGTTCCGGCCGGCAGGAGGGCGGTCCAGGTGACCGGAGTGCCGTGCGCGTACAGCTCCGCAAGCGTGTGGACCAGCGACGCTGGCTCGGGTCGGCCGGGGCGCAGGGTCGCCACGACCGCCGCCGCGTCGTCGTCCGGCAGGCAGGCGGACACCATGCTGGCGAGCACCGCGTCGGGGCCCAGTTCGAGGAAGGTACGGACGTTGCGCTCGCGCAGGCTCGCGACCCCGTCGGCGAAGCGGACGGTCTCGCGTACGTGGCGGACCCAGTAGTCGGGGGTGCCGATCTCGTCGGGGTCGGCGACCTGCCCGGTCAGGTTCGACACGATCGGCAGGACGGGCCAGTGGAACGTCAGCCCGTCGAGCGTCTGCCGGAACTCGGCCAGCATCGGCTCCATGAGCGGGCTGTGGAATGCGTGGCTGACGGTGAGCCGGCGCGTACGCACACCCCGGTCCGTCCAGGCCCGCTGCACCTCGTCGAGGGCCTCGGCGGCGCCGGAGACCACCACGGCGGTGGGGCCGTTGACGGCGGCGACGCCGACCCGGTCGGCGAACGGGACGATCGACTCGGCCACCGCGGCCTCGTCGGCGGCCACGGCGAGCATGCCGCCACCGGCCGGCAACGCCTGCATCAGCCGACCCCGCGCCGCGACCAGCGCGCACGCGTCGGCCAGGGAGAGCACGCCCGCCACGTGCGCCGCCGCGATCTCACCGATGGAGTGCCCGGCCACCAGGTCCGGCACCACACCCAACGACTCCACCAGCCGGAACAGCGCCACCTCGACCGCGAACAACCCCGCCTGCGTGAACACCGTCTGATCCAGCAACCCCGCCCCGGCGGAACCCTCCGACGCGAACAGCACCTCCTTGAGCGGACGCGGCAACAACGGATCCAGGTGACCACACACCTCGTCCAGCGCGGCGGCGAACACCGGGAACGCCCCGTACAACCCACGACCCATACCGGCGCGCTGCGCGCCCTGGCCGGAGAAGAGGACGGCGGTGCGGCCGCTGCGGGCGATCCCCCGCACGACGGCGGCCGAAGGCTCGTCGTCGGCCAGCGCACCGAGGGCGGCGAGCAGCCCGGCGCGGTCGGCGGGCAGCAGCACGGCGCGGTGCTCGAAGGCGCTGCGGGCGGTGGCGAGGGCCCGGCCCACGTCGGCGATGGTCAGGTCCGGCTCGCCGTCGACGAGGGTCCGCAGCCGGCGCGCCTGCTCGTGCAGGGCGGCCTCGTCGCGGGCCGACAGGACGCAGGCGACGAGGTCACCCGGGACGCCCGTGGCGGGGGCGGCCTGCGCCGGGGCGGGCTCGGGGGCCTGCTCGACGATGGTGTGCGCGTTGGTGCCGCTGATGCCGAACGACGACACCGCCGCGCGGCGGGGCCGGTCGACGGCGGGCCAGGGCCGGGCCTCGGTGAGCAGCGCGACCGACCCGGCCGTCCAGTCGATGTGCGGGGACGGCTTCTCGGCGTGCAGGGTCGGCGGCAGTACGCCGTGCCGCATCGCCAGCACCATCTTGATCACGCCGGCGACGCCGGCCGCCGCCTGGGCGTGGCCGATGTTCGACTTGACCGACCCCAGCCACAGCGGACGGTCCTGCGGTCGGCCCTGCCCGTACGTGGCCAGCAGCGCCTGCGCCTCGATCGGGTCGCCGAGGGCGGTGCCGGTGCCGTGCGCCTCGACGGCGTCCACATCGGTGGTGGCGAGCCGGGCGTTGGCGAGCGCCTGCCGGATCACCCGCTGCTGGGCGGGGCCGTTCGGCGCGGTCAGACCGCTGCTGGCGCCGTCCTGGTTGACGGCGCTCCCGCGCACGACGGCGAGCACGCGGTGACCGTTGCGCTGCGCGTCGGAGAGACGCTCCAGCAGGAGCATGCCGACGCCCTCGGCGAAACCGGTGCCGTCGGCGCCGGCGCCGAACGCCTTGCACCGCCCGTCGGGCGACAGGCCGCGCTGCCGGGAGAACTCGGTGAGCATGCCGGGGGTGGACATGACGCTCACCCCGCCGGCGAGGGCGAGGCGGCACTCGTCCTGCCGCAGCGCCTGGGTGGCCAGGTGCAGCGCCACCAGCGACGACGAGCAGGCGGTGTCGACGGTGACGGCAGGGCCCTCCAGGCCGAACAGGTACGAGATGCGGCCGGAGGCGACGCTGCCGGCGCTGCCGTTGCCGACGTGGCCGTCCAGCTCGTCGGTGCCGCCGGCGGCCTGGGAGGCGTAGTCGTGGTAGATCAGGCCGACGTAGACGCCGGTGCTGCTGCCCCGCGCCGAGTGGGGGTCGATCCCGGCCCGCTCGAAGGCCTCCCAGGAGGTCTCCAGCAGCAGCCGCTGTTGTGGGTCCATCGCCAGGGCCTCGCGGGGCGAGATCCCGAAGAAAGCGGCGTCGAACTGGGCGGCGTCGTGGAGGAAGCCACCCTGCCGTGGTACGGCGCCCGGGTCCTCGCCGTCGGCGCGCAGGTCGTCGAGGTTCCAGCCCCGGTCCGTGGGGAAGGGCGAGATGACATCGGTGCCGGCGGTGACCACGTCCCAGAGCTGCTCGGGGGTCTGCACGTCGCCGGGGAACCGGCAGGCCATGCCGATGATGGCGATCGGTTCGTCGAGGGCGGCGGCGGTGCCGACCGCCACAGGCCGGTCCACGACTGCCGCACCGCCGAGTTCCCGGTCCAGGAACTCGGCGAGCACCACCGGGGTCGGGTAGTCGAACGCCACGGTGGCGGGCAGCCGCAGGCCGGTAGCGGCGGAGAGCCGGTTGCGCAGCTCCACCGAGGTGAGCGAGTCGAAGCCCAGCTCCTTGAAGGCGCGCTGGGCGTCGACGGTCTCCGCCGAGCGGTGCCCGAGCACTGCCGCCACGCCGGCGGCCACCAGGTCGAGCAGGTGGGAGCGCCGCTCCGCCGGGCCGAGCGTCGCCAGCCGGTCGCGTACGGAGGCGGTGTCCGCGAGGCCGCGACCCACCGCGCGCCGGGCCGGGCCTCCCGCACGGACCACGTCCCGCAGCAGGCTGGGCACGTTCTGGCCGGTCGCCCGCGACGCCGGCGGCAGGTTCATGAGGACGAGGTGCGCCGCGCCGCGTTGTCGCGCCAGCTCGTACAGCGCCACGCCCTGCCGGTCGGTCAACGGGGCGCTGGTGGCGCGGATCGCCTTGCGGTGCTCGTTGCCGCCCAGGTGGGCGGTCATGGCGCTGCTGGTCGCCCACAGCCCCCAGGCGAGGCTGGTGGCGGGCAGCCCCTGCTCACGCCGGTGCCGGGCGAGGGCGTCGAGGAACGCGTTCGCGGCCGCGTAGTTGCCCTGCCCCGGCGAGCCGAGGGTGGCCGCCACCGACGAGAACAGCACGAACGCCGACAGGTCCAGGTGCCGCGTGGCCTCGTGCAACGCCCACCCGGCGTCCACCTTCGGCGCCAGCACCGTACGCAGGGCGGAATCGTCCAGCGAACCGATGGTCGCGTCGGCGATCACCCCGGCGGTGTGCACCACGGCGGTCAGCGGGTGCGCCGGGTCCACCAGCTCCAGCAGCCGGGTCACCTGCACGGGGTCGGTCACGTCGGCGGTGCCGGCAGTGACCCGGGCGCCCGCGCGGGTCAGTTCGTCGACCAGCTCCCGGTAGTGCTCGGGGCCACGGCGGGAGGCCAGCAGCAGGTGCCGGGCCTGGCCGGTGGCGACGAGGTGCCGGGCGAACACGCCGGCGAGGGCGCCGCCGGCGCCGGTGACGAGCACGGTGCCGTCCGGGTCGGCGGGGGCGGGCACCCGCAGGACGACCTTGCCGATGTGCCGGGCCTGGCTGATGTGGCGCAGCGCCTGCCGGGCCTGGCGCACGTCCCACGCCCGTAGCGGCAGCAGGCGCAGCGCGCCGCGTGCGAACAGGTCGAGCAGCTCGGTGAGCATCTCCCCGATGCGCCGGTGCCCGGCCTCGTTGAGGTCGAACGCGCGGTAGGTGACGCCCGGGTGGTCGGCGGCGACGGCTTCGGCGTCGCGTACGTCGGCCTTGCCCATCTCCACGAACCGGCCACCGCGCGGCAGCAGCCGCAGCGACGCGTCCACGAAATCGCCGGCGAGGGCGTCGAGCACCACGTCGACGCCGGCACCGCCGGTGGCCGCGCCGAAGGTCTGCTCGAACTCGGTGGTCCGCGACGACGCGATCCGCTCGTCGGCCACCCCGAGTTCCCGCAGCACGCCCCACTTGCCGGGGCTGGCGGTGGCGTGGACCGTCGCGCCCCAGTGCCGGGCGAGCTGGATGGCGGCCATGCCGACGCCACCGGCGCCGTTGTGGATCAGCACCGACTCGCCGGACCGCAGCCCGGCGAGGTCCCGCAGCGCGTAGTACGCGGTCAGGAACACCACCGGCACGGAGGCGGCCTGCGCGAACGACCAGCCGGCGGGGATCTTCGCCACGAGGTCGCGGGTGGCGATCACCTCGGGGGCGAAGGCCGGCTCGAACATGCCGAGCACGCGGTCGCCGGGGGCCAGGTCGGTCACGCCGGGGCCGACCTCGACCACGACGCCCGCGCCCTCGCTGCCCATCACGGCCGCCGGATCCGGGTACATGCCCAGGCCGATCAGCACGTCGCGGAAGTTCACGCCGGCCGCGCGCACCGCGATGCGCACCTGGCCCGCGTCCAGGGCGGCGGAGGTGGCGGGCACCATGCCGACCCCGTCGAGGGTGCCGGGGCTGACCGCCCCGACCCGCCACAGTCCGTCCGGCGGGACGAGTTCGTCGGCGGCCTGGCCGGCGGGCCGGCCCAGGCGGGGCGTGCGCACCTCGTTGCCGCGTACGGCCACCTGACCGCCGGTCGGCGACGGGTCCTGGGCCACGGTGGCCAGCACGGCGAGGGTGGCCGGGGTGAGGTCCCCGTCGACGTCGGCGAGGACGATCCGCCCCGGGTGCTCGGACTGGGCCGAGCGCAGCAGGCCCCAGACCGCCGCGCCGGGCAGGTCCCGCACCGCGTCCGCCGGGGTGGCGGCCACCGCCGCGCGGGTCAGCACGACGAGCGTGGTGTCGGCCAGCTCCTCACTGTCCAGCCAGGAGTGCAGCACGGCCAGGACGCGGGCGGTGGCCGTACGGACGAGGTCAGGCAGGTCGCCTTCCAGGGTGCCGGCGGGCACGGGGACCACGAGCGCGCGGGGCGCCTCGACCGTACCGGCCGAGACCGCCGCGGTCAGCTCGCCGACGGTCGGGAACACCGGCGTGACGAGGTCCGCCGGGGCGGGTCCGTCGCCGAGCAGTACCCAGCCGGAGACGTCCCGCGCCGGGGTGACCGTCTCGGCCTGCCACGTCACCTCGAACATCGACCGCTCCGCGGCCTCCGCGCCGGTGGCGTCGGTCATCTCCCGCAGGGCGAGCGACTCGACTGACACCACGGGCACGCCGGACTCGTCCCCGGCCACCAGCCGCACGCGCGAGCCCGCCCGGGTCAGCCGCACCCGCAGCGTCCGGGCACCGGAGGCGTGCACCTGTACGCCCTCGAACGCGAACGGCACGCGCGGTCCGCCGGAGCGCTCGGCCAGCAGCAGCCCGACGGGGTGCAGGGAGGCGTCCAGCAGCGCCGGGTGCACGGCGAAGCCGTCGGCGTCGCCGGCCGCCTCGTCCGGCAGGGTCACCTCGGCGTACACCTCGTCGCCGGCGGTCCACAGCCGCCGCAGGCCCCGGAACGCCGGTCCGTAGGCCAGGCCGCGCTCCGCGAGCGCCGGGTACCAGCCGGCGAGGTCCACCTCGGTGCCTCCGGCCGGCGGCCAGGAGCCCAACGCCGGCTCGTCGGTGGCCTGCTCCAGCAGACCGTCGGCGTGCCGCGTCCAGGGGTTCTCGGGGTCGCCGTCGGGCTGCGAGTGCACCGCCACGCTCCGGGTTCCGGAGCCGTCGGCCGCGCCGACGCGCACCTGCACGCGGATCGCGCCCGGGTTCGGCAGCACCAGCGGCGCGGCGACGGTCAGTTCCCGCACCCGGGAGGCGCCGACCTCGTCGCCGGCGCGCACCGCGAGCTCGACGAGGGCCGTGCCCGGCAGCACCACGGCGCCGCCGACCACGTGGTCGGCGAGCCACGGGTGCGTGGACGCCGACAGCCGGCCGGTCAGCACGACCTCGTCGTCGCCGGCGAGGCGCACCGCCGCGCCGAGCAGCCCGTGCCCGGCCGCGCCCAGCCCCGCGCCCGACACGTCGCCGGTGGCGGAGCGGTCGAGCACCGGCCAGAACCGGTCCCGCTGGAAGGCGTACGTGGGCAGGTCGACAGGGGTGGCGCCGGAGCCGGCGAAGACGCGCGACCAGTCGACGGGCACGCCGGCGACGTGCAGCTCGCCGAGGTTGGCCAGTAGCTGACGCGGCCCGTACACGTCGCGGCGCAGCGAGCCCACCACCACGCCGCGGTCGGCCTTCCGGTCGAGCGCGTCCTGTACGGCGATCTTGAGTACGGGGTGCGGGCTGACCTCGACGAACGTCCGGAAGCCCTGCTCGATCAGCTGGTCCACGACCGGCGCGAGCCGGACCGGCTCCCGCAGGTTGCGGTACCAGTAGTCGGCGTCGAGCCCGGCGGTGTCGATCAGCTCGCCGGTGACTGTGGAGTGGAAGGGCACGGTGCTGGAGCGGGGGTCCACAGTGCCGAACCGGGCGATCACCTCGTCGCGGATCGGGTCGACGTGGCCGCTGTGCGCCGCGAAGTCGACGGCGATCTGCCGGGCGCGGACGTCGCGCTCGGCACAGTGCGCGAGCAGTTCGGCGACCGACGCCGAGTCGCCGGCGACCACTGTCACGGCGGCGCCGTTGAGGGCGGCGACGGAGAGGCTGCCCCGCCACGGCGCGATGAGCCGCTCGGTGTCGGCGGCCGGGAGCGGCACGGAGACCATGCTGCCGCGACCCGCGATCGACCGCAGGCCGTGGCTGCGCGCCACGACGAGCCGCGCGGCTTCGGCGAGGGTCAACGCGCCCGCGACGCAGGCCGCGGCGAGTTCCCCCTGCGAATGCCCGATGACGGCGGCCGGTTCGACGCCACACGCGCGCCAGAGCTGCGCGAGGGACACCATGACGGAGAAGAGCGCGGGCTGGACCACGTCCACCCGGTCCAGGGGCGGCGCGCCGGGCGCCTGCCGCAGCACGTCCCCCAGGTTCCAGTCGACCAGCCGGGACAGCTCCTCGGCGCACTCGTCCATCCGCTGCCGGAAGACCGGCGAGGTCTCCATCAGGTCCAGCGCCATCGAAGTCCACTGGGAGCCCTGGCCGGGGAAGACGAAGACGACCTTCGACGCGGCGTCCACGCCCGCCGGGGAGGTGTCGCCGTCGGCGAGGGCGGCCAGCCGGGCGAGCGCGTCGTCCCGGCCGGTGGCCACGACGACCGCGCGGTACGGGTGGTGCGCCCGCTGGGTGGCCAGGGAAAAGCCGAGGTCCCGCGGGTCGAGGTCGGCGTCGCCGGCGAGCCGTTCGCCGAGGCGGGCAGCCTGCGCCCGGAGCGCGCGGGGGCTTCTGCCGGAGACCGGCAGGGGTACGGCGGCGGGCCCGACAAGGCCGGGAACGTGCCCCGCCGGCACGGGCGTCGGGGCCGGCTCGCCGGGCGCCTGCTCGATGACGGTGTGCGCGTTGGTGCCACTGATGCCGAACGACGACACGGCGGCCCGGCGGGGCCGGTCGACGGCGGGCCACGGGCGGGCCTCGGTAAGCAGGGCGACGGCTCCGGCACTCCAGTCGACGTGGGGCGAGGGCTCGTCCACGTGCAGGGTCGGCGGCAGCACGCCGTGCCGCATCGCCAGCACCATCTTGATCACGCCGGCCACCCCGGCGGCCGCCTGGGAGTGGCCGATGTTCGACTTGATCGAGCCGAGCCAGAGCGGCTCGCCGGCGGCACGGTCCTGACCGTAGGTGGCCAGCACGGCCTGCGCCTCGATCGGGTCGCCGAGGACGGTGCCGGTGCCGTGCGCCTCGACCGCGTCCACGTCGGCCGGGGCGAGCCGCGCGTTCTCCAGGGCCTGGCGGATGACCCGCTGCTGCGACGGGCCGTTCGGCGCGGTCAGCCCGTTGGACGCGCCGTCCTGGTTCACGGCGGAGCCGCGTAGCACGGCGAGCACCCGGTGCCCGTTGCGCCGGGCGTCGGAGAGGCGCTCCACGAGCAGCATGCCGACGCCCTCGGACCAGCCGGTGCCGTCCGCGCCGGCGGCGAACGCCTTGCACCGCCCGTCCGGGGCGAGGCCGCCCTGCCGGGAGAACTCGGAGAACATGCCGGGCTGCGCCATCAACGCCACCCCGCCGGCCAGGGCCATGTCGCACTCGCCGCCGCGCAGCGCCTGGGCGGCGAGGTGCAGCGCCACCAGCGACGAGGAGCAGGCGGTGTCGACGGTGACCGCCGGGCCTTCGAGGCCGAACATGTAGGCGACCCGCCCGGAGGCGACGCTGCCCGCCGTGCCGGTCAGCAGGTGCCCCTCGAGGCCGTCCAGGTCGTCGCGTCCGCTGGTGGCGTAGCCGGATGAGGCGGCGCCGACGAAGACACCGGTGGCGGTGCCGCTGAGGGCGGCGGGGTCGATGCGGGCGTACTCGAAGCTCTCCCAGGCGGTCTCCAGCAGCAGCCGCTGCTGCGGGTCCATGGCGAGGGCCTCACGGGGGCTGATGTTGAAGAAGCCGGCGTCGAAGTCGGCCGCGTCGTAGAGGAAGCCGCCCTGGTGGGTGACGGTGCCGCCGGCCTGGTCGCCGTCCGTGCCGTACAGCCGGTCGAGGTCCCAGCCGCGGTCCGCCGGGAACTCGCCGATGGCGTCGGCCCCGGAGGTGACGAGCTGCCACAGCTCCTCGGGGGTGGCGACGCCGCCGGGGTAGCGGCAGGCCATGCCGATGATGGCGATCGGCTCGTCGGCGTCGGCGGTGACGACCGTACGGACGGTGGCGCCGGCTCCCGTGGCCGGGCCGAGCTGCGCGAACAGGTGCTCGGCCAGCCGGGCCGGGGTGGGATGGTCGAAGGCCAGCGTGGCGGTCAGCCGCAGCCCGGTGGCCGCACCGAGGCGGTTGCGCAGTTCCACCGAGGTCAGCGAGTCGAAGCCCAGATCCTTGAAGGCGCGGGCGGCGGGGACCGCCTGTGCCGAGGCGTGCCCCAGCACCGTGGCGGCCTGGCCGCAGACAAGGTCGACGAGCGCCTGGCGGGCGTCCGCCTCGGACAGGCCGTCGAGCCGCTCCCGCCACGACGCCCCGGCCCTCGGCCGATCGGTGGCGGTGCGGCGCCGGCCGCCGCCGCGCAGCAGGTGCCGCATCAGCGGCGGTACGCCGCTCGCCTCGCCGGTGACGTGGAGGCGGGCCGCGACGAGCACCGGCCGGGCCGCCGGCAGGGCGGCGTCGAAGAGTTCGGCGCCCTCGGCCGGGGAGAGCCGGCTCATCCCGACGCGCCGCAGCCGCTGCCGGTCGTCGCCGTCGAGGTGGGCGGTCATCGTGCTGTCGGTGTCCCACATGCCCCAGGCGAGGCTGGTGGCGGGCAGCCCTTGCTGCCGGCGGTGCTGCGCGAGGGCGTCGAGGAACGCGTTCGCGGCCGCGTAGTTGCCCTGCCCCGGCGAGCCGAGGGTGGCCGCCACCGACGAGAACAGCACGAACGCCGACAGGTCCAGGTGCCGCGTGGCCTCGTGCAACGCCCACCCGGCGTCCACCTTCGGCGCCAGCACCGCACGCAGGGCGGAATCGTCCAGCGAACCGATCGTCGCGTCGGCGATCACCCCGGCGGTGTGCACCACCGCCGTCAGCGGGTACGCCGGGTCGATCCCGGCGATCAGCTCGGTGACCTGCGCGGGGTCGCTGACGTCGACGGCCGCGGCGGTGACGTCGGCGCCCGCGTCGGTCAGTTCCCGGACCAGGGTGGCGTACGCGCAGTCCCGGCCGGGTGCGCGGCGGGAGGCCAGCAGCAGGCGGCGGGCCTGGCCGGTGGCGACGAGGTGCCGCGCGAGCACGCCGGCCAGGGTTCCGGCCGCGCCGGTGAGCAGCACGGTGCCGTCGGGGTCGGCGGGCGCGGGGATGCGCAGCACCACCTTGCCGACGTGGCGGGCCTGGCTGACGTGCCGCAGCGCCTGCCGGGCCTGACGCACGTCCCATACCCGTACGGGCAGCGGACGCAGCGCGCCCCGCGCGAAGAGGTCGAGGATCTCGGTGAGCATCTCGCCGATGCGGGTGCTGCCCGCCTCGTTCAGGTCGAACGCGCGGTAGGTGACGCCCGGGTGGTCGGCGGCGACGGTTTCGGCGTCGCGTACGTCGGCCTTGCCCATCTCCACGAACCGGCCACCGCGCGGCAGCAGCCGCAGCGACGCGTCCACGAACTCACCGGCCAACGCGTCGAGCACCACGTCCACCCCGGCACCGCCGGTGGCCGCGCCGAAGACCTGCTCGAACTCGGTGGTCCGCGACGACGCGATCCGCTCCCCGGCAACCCCCAGGCCCCGCAGCACACCCCACTTGCCGGGGCTCGCCGTCGCGTGGACGGTGGCGCCGAGGTGGTGGGCGAGCTGGATGGCGGCCATCCCGACGCCACCGGCGCCGTTGTGGATCAGCACCGACTCGCCGGACCGCAGCCCGGCGAGATCCCGCAGCGCGTAGTACGCCGTCAGGAAGACCAGGGGGACGGACGCCGCCTGGGTGAAGGACCAGCCGGCGGGCATCTTGGCGATGCGCCGGCGATGGGCGACGGCCTGCGGGCTGAAACCGAGTTCGAACATGCCCATCACCCGGTCGCCGGGCGCCAGGTCGGTCACGCCGGGGCCGACCTCGACCACGACGCCCGCGCCCTCGCTGCCCATCACGGCCGCCGGATCCGGGTACATGCCCAGGCCGATCAGCACGTCGCGGAAGTTCACGCCGGCCGCGCGCACGGCGACGCGCACCTGGCCCTCGCCCAGCTCCGCGGGCGTGGCCGGCACCGGCGCGATCCCGTCCAGGGTGCCGCCGGTGACGGGGGCGAGGTGCCACGGGCCGGGCGGCGGGGTCAGTTCGTCGCCCACCGGCCGCGCCAGCCTCGGCAGGAGGGTGCGCTCGCCGCGCACCGCGAGCTGGCCGCCGGAGACCGACGGATCGACGGCGGCCCCGGCCAGCACGGCGAGGGTCGCGGGGGTCAGTTCGCCCTCGACGTCGGCGAGGACGATCCGCCCCGGGTGCTCCGACTGCGCCGAGCGCAGCAGGCCCCAGACGGCGGCGGCAGCGAGGTCGGTGACCTGGTCGTCGTCCCCGCTGGCCACCGCGCCCCGGGTCACCACCACGAGCTTCGTGTCGGCCAGCGGCTCGGCGGCGAGCCAGGACCGCAGCACGTCCAGCACACCGCTGGTGACCGCCCGCACGGCCTCCGGCACGGCGACGCCGGGAACGGCGGCGGGCACCGTCAGCAGCACCTGCCGGGCCGTGGCCCCGTCCGCCGCCAGGGTCGCCACATCCGCGAAGACCGGCACCTCCGGCAGCGTGTCCGGTGCCGGCCGGCCCAGCACCGCCCACCCCGGAAGGTCGTCGACGCTCTCGATCTGCTCGGCCTGCCAGGTCACCTCGTACAGCGACCGGGCGGCACCGCCCCGGGTCGCCGTCGCGGTCATCTCCCGCAGCACCAGCGAGTCCACCGACACCACCGGCGCGCCCGAGCCGTCGCAGGCGACCAGCCGCACCCCGGAGCCGTCCCGGGTCAGCCGCACCCGCAGCGTCCGGGCGCCCGAGGCGTGCACCTGCACGCCCTCGAACGCGAACGGCACGCGTGGCCCGCCCGTGGCCTCGGCCTCGAGCAGCAGCGCCACCGGGTGCAGCGCGGCGTCCAGCAGCGCCGGGTGCACCCCGAACGCGCCCGCCTCGCCGGCCGCTCCGTCCGGCAGCGTCACCTCGGCGTACGCCCCACCGTCGGCCGTCCAGGCCCGCCGTACGCCCTGGAACACCGGCCCGTACGACAGGCCGTGCTCGGCCAGCGCCGGATACCAGCCGGTCAGGTCCACCTCGGTCGCGCCCGCCGGTGGCCACTCGCCGAGCCCCGGCTCGTCGGCCGACACCGGTTCGAGCAGGCCGTCGGCGTGCCGCACCCAGTCGGTGTCGTCATCCTCCTCGGGCTGGGAGTACACGGACACCGTCCGCCCGGCGGCGTCGTCGGCAGCGCCGACGCGCACCTGCACGCGTACCGCCCCGGACTCGGGCAGCACCAGCGGCGCCGCCACGGTCAGCTCCCGTACCCGCGACGCGCCCACCTCGTCGCCGGCGCGGACCGCCAGCTCCACCAGGGCGGTGCCCGGCACCACCACGTTGCCGCCGACCACGTGGTCGGCCAGCCACGGGTGCGTCGACGTCGACAGCCGGCCGGTCAGCACCACCTCGTCGTCGCCGGCGAGCCGCACCGCCGCGCCGAGCAGCGGGTGCCCCGCGACGCCGAGGCCCGCGCCGGACACGTCGCCGACCCGCCACGGCAGCACCTCGGGCCAGAACCGCTCCCGCTGGAAGGCGTACGTGGGCAGGCCGACCCGGGCGGCGCCGGTGTCGGCGAACCACTCCCGCCAGGACACCGGCAACCCGTGCACGTGCAGCTCGGCGAGGGCGTGCAGCAGCGCCTGCGCCTCGGGCCGGTCCCGGCGCTGGGCTGCGACGGCGAGCACGTCGTCGTCGGGCAGCACGTCGGTCGTCATCGCGGTCAGTACGCTCTGCGGGCCGACCTCCAGGAAGGTGTCGACCCCGGCGTCGCGCAGCGCGGCGAGCCCGTCGGCGTAGCGGACCGCCTCGCGGACGTGCCGTACCCAGTAGTCGGCGGTGCGGATCTCGTCGGCGTCGGCGAGCGCACCGGTCAGGTTCGACACGATCGGCAGCGTGGGGGCGGCGAGGTCCAGCCGCTCGACGATGCCACGGAAGCGCTCCAGCACCGGCTCCATCAGCGGGCTGTGGAACGCGTGACTGACGGCCAACCGTCGGGTACGCACACCCCGGTCGCGCCAGACGCGGTCCACCTCGTCGAGGGCGTCGACGGCGCCGGAGACCACGACGGAGGCCGGGCCGTTGACGGCCGCGATGCCGACCCGGTCGGTCAGCCCGGCGATCGACTCCGTCACGGCCGCCTCGTCGGCGGCCACGGCGAGCATGCCGCCGCCGTCGGGCAGCGACTGCATGAGCCGGCCCCGCGCCGCCACCAGCAGGCAGGCGTCCTGGAGGGACAGCACGCCGGCCACGTGCGCGGCGGCGATCTCACCGATCGAGTGCCCGCCCACGAAGTCCGGCACCACGCCGAACGACTCCACGAGGCGGAACAGCGCCACCTCGACGGCGAAGAGCCCGGCCTGGGTGAACGCGGTCTGGTCCAGCAGCTCCGCCTCGGCGGAGCCCTCCAGCGCGAACAGCACCTCCTTGAGCGGGCGCGGCAGCACACGGTCGAGATGCCCGCACGCCTCGTCGAGGGCGGCGGCGAAGACGGGGAACTCGGCGTACAGCTCGCGGCCCATGCCGGTGCGCTGCGCGCCCTGGCCGGAGAAGAGCACCGCCAGCGGACCCCGGTCCCCGGCCTGGCCGGCGACCACGGTGCCCGACGGCGCGCCCGCCGCCAGGGACTCCAGGCCCGCCAGCAGGTCCGCACGGTCCCCGGCGAGCACCACCGCACGCCGGTCGAGCGTCGCGCGGGACACCACCGACGACCAGGCCACATCGAGCGGGCGCGGCTCCTCGTCGTCGCTGAGCCGACGGGCCAGCCGGTCCGCCTGCGCGGCGAGCGCGGCCGGCTGCGCGGCAGAGAGCAGCATGGGCACGACGGCGGGACGGCGGGACGGGGTGGCGTGGTCGCCGGCCGGGTCGGGGGCCGGCGCCTGCTCCAGGATCAGGTGGGCGTTCGTGCCGCTCATGCCGAAGGACGACACGCCCGCCCTGCGGACGTGCTCGCCGCCGGCCCACGGGCGCGCCTCGTCGAGCAGGACCACGGCGCCGGTCGACCAGTCGACGTGCGGTGAGGGCCGGTCCACGTGCAGGGTGGGCGGCAGCACGCCGTGCCGCATCGCCATCACCATCTTGATGACGCCGCCGGCGCCGGCCGCGGCCTGCGGGTGGCCGATGTTCGACTTCAGCGAGCCCAGCCACAGCGGGCGGTCGGCGGTGCGGCCCTGCCCGTACGTGGCCAGCAGCGCCTGCGCCTCGATCGGGTCGCCGAGCCGGGTGCCCGTGCCGTGCGCCTCGACGGCGTCCACGTCGGACGGACTGAGCCGGGCGTTCTCCAGCGCCTGCCGGATCACCCGCTGCTGCGCGGGGCCGTTGGGGGCGGTCAGCCCGCTGCTCGCGCCGTCCTGGTTGACGGCGCTGCCCCGGATCACCGCCAGGACGGGGTGCCCGTTGCGCCGGGCGTCGGAGAGCTTCTCGACGAGCACCATGGCGACGCCCTCGGACCAGCCGGTCCCGTCGGCGTCGGCGGAGAACGCCTTGCACCGCCCGTCGGAGGCGAGCCCCCGCTGGCGGGAGAACTCGACGAAGGCGCCCGGCGTGGCCAGCACGGTGACGCCGCCGGCCACGGCGAGGGAGCACTCACCGTCGCGCAGGGCCTGGCCGGCGAGGTGCAGGGCGACCAGCGACGAGGAGCAGGCGGTGTCGATGGTGACGGCCGGCCCCTCCAGTCCGAAGGAGTAGGCCAGCCGGCCGGACATGACGCTCGCGGCGGTGCCGGTGAGGACGTAGCCCTCCGTGCCCTCGGGCAGTTGCCGCAGCACGGACGTGTAGTCCTGCCCCGCGGTGCCGACGAACACCCCGGTACGGCTGCCCCGCACCGACGCGGCGTCGATGCCGGCCCGCTCGAAGACCTCCCAGGTGACCTCGAGCAGGAGGCGCTGCTGCGGGTCCATGGCCAGCGCCTCGCGCGGCGAGATCCCGAACAGGGCCGGGTCGAACAGGCCGGCGTCGCGCAGGAAGCCACCCCGGTTGCTGTACGTGGTGCCGGGGTGGTCGGGGTCGGGGTCGTAGAGCCGGTCGAGGTCCCAGCCCCGGTCGTCGGGGAACGCGCCGGTGGCGTCCACCCCGCCGGCGACGACGTCCCAGAGGTCCTCCGGTGAGGCGACGCCACCGGGGAAGCGGCAGGCCATGCCGACGATCGCGATCGGCTCGGCGTCCTCGTCCTCCAGCTCGGTCAGGCGCCGACGCGCCAGGCGGAGCTCGGAGGTCACCCACTTCAGGTGTTCGAGGAGCTTGTCTTCGTCCGCCATGACCCACCCGCCCAGAGCTTGCTATCGATCGGAATCTGCCGATTCGTTGACCACACCACCGCCGGCGGGCCGGCTTCGTGCACAGGTGGGTGCAGACGCGGCCGTTCGGCTCACGAACCCCACACCTGTTCCTGATTCCGGTCGTCGTGCCTGCTCAGGCGCCCGCCACGCCGGACAGTCCCGCCGACACACGCCCGCCACCGTGACTGGACGGTACTGAGCGCCCAACACCCGCCCAACCCCTAGAGAACCCCTGATCGACCGGCCCGCGGGCGGCGGCACGGCAGGCTCCGGGAGCGGCGGTGACCAGCGCCACGAGGGCCATTCAGGCGGCCGACGGCAGGATGCGGCGCTGCCGGCCGGGGGGCGTCGACCGGCGGCGCCACTCCCGCGGGTAGCCGACCGAGACCTCTTCGAACCGGACCCCGTCGTACCAGGTGGTGCGCGGGATGTGCAGGTGACCGTAGACGGCGACGCGGGCGTCGAAGCGGACGTGCCAGTCGGACGTGGTCTCGGTGCCGCACCACTGGGCGAACTCCGGGTACCGCAGGATCCGGGTGGGCTCGCGCACGAGCGGGAAGTGGTTGACCAGGACGGTGGGCAGCCCGCCGCGCTCGGCGGTCAGCCGCCGCTCCGTCAGGGCCAGCCGCGCCCGGCACCAGGCGTCCCGCGTCGGGTACGGGTCCGGGTGCAGCAGGATCTCGTCGGTGCAGACCACGCCGACCTCGTGGGCCCGTGCCAGGGCCTGCTCCTTCGTGTACGTCCCCGGGGGCCGGAAGGTGTAGTCGTAGAGCAGGAACAGCGGCGCGATCAGGACCGGGTCGTCGCCCTGCGGATCCCAGACGGGGTACGGGTCCTCCGGGGTGATGACCCCGAGCCCCCGGCACAGTTGCACCAGGTGCTGGTAGCGCGCGTCTCCCCGCAGCTGGATCGGGTCCTCGCGGGGAGTCCACAGCTCGTGGTTGCCGGGGGCCCAGATGACCTTGGCGAAGCGGCGGCTGAGGAGTCCCAGCGCCCACTCGATGTCGCCGACGAACTCCCCGACGTCGCCGGCGACGACGAGCCAGTCGCCGTCGCGCTCCGGCCGCAGCCGCTCGACGATGGCCTTGTTCTCCGCGTGCACCACGTGCAGGTCGCTGATGGCGAGCAGTTGAGGCAAGCCGGATCCGGCCATGCGGACCTCCCGTCCATCCGGGGCACCGCACGCACCCACATCCGTACCGCTCGGCTGCCGGTGGGCAGGGCGAGACGGCCTGGCGTGCTCCGACCCTACGGAGCCGGGCCCGCGCCGGCACACCCCTAGACGGGATACGTGGACCCCTAGGCAGCCGCGCCTGCCCGACGGCGCCGGTCAGGCGTCCGGCGCCGTCGGATGTCCCTTTTCCCGGCCCGTCCCGCCCGGGGTCGGGCAGTGTCCGCTTAGGACTTGCCGAACTCCCGCTGGATGATGTCGAAGAGCTCGTCCCGGCTGGCCGACTCCAACTCCTCTCCGGCGGCCGACGCCGGTGCGGTGGCGGTGGGTCGGCCCCGCCACCGGGTCAGCAGGTCCTCCAGCCGACCGACGACCGCGTCGTCGACCTGGTCGCCCGGCAGCCCGCCGAGGAGCTTGTCGAGGCGTTCGATCTCGGCCACGATCGGCAACGCCGGCTGCTCGGGCACCAACTCGGCCCGCAGGTGACCGGCGAGCGCGTTCGGGGTGGGATGGTCGAAGACGAGGGTGGCGGGCAGTCCGATGCCCGTTGCGGCGGTCAGCCGGTTGCGCAGCTCGACTGCGGTGAGCGAGTCGAAGCCCAGTTCGAGGAAGCCGCGGGCGGGCCTGATCCCGCTCGGCGTGGCGTGTCCCAGCACCGCCGCGGCGGTGCCGCGGACCAGGTCGAGCAGGATGCGGTCGCGCTCCGACCCGGAGGCCGCGGCGAGCCGCTCGCGCAGCGCCGACGCCGCGCCGCGGTCCTCGCCCTTCGGCGCCTCCTCGGCCCGTGCGGGCTGC
>NZ_JBMVFV010000103.1:0-18647 GCF_049538395.1 Micromonospora sp. AB353
CAGCCGCAGCCCGTCGGCGCCGGCCACCGCCGCGGCCACCGGGTCGAGCCCGCGCTGCGGATCGGCCGCGCCGGGCAGCGCCCCGCCCCGGGCCGGGTCGCCGTCGATGCTCACCTGCACCAGCACGTCCAGCGGCCGGTCCCGGACCGCCCCGGCGGCGGCGTCCAGCGCGGCGGCCAGCCGGACGCTGTCCACCGACTGGACCACGTCGGCGTACCGGACCACCGAGCGGGCCTTGTTGCGCTGCAACTGGCCGATGAAGTGCCAGCGCGGCGCGGCGCCGGCCGCTGCCACCGCCTCCGCCTTCGGCGCCGCCTCCTGGTCGCGGTTCTCCCCGACGTCGGTCACGCCGAGCCCGGCCAGCGCGACCACGTCCGCCGCCGGGTACGTCTTGGTCACCGCGACCAGGGTGACCTCGTCACGCCGCCGCCCGGCAGCCGCGCAGGCGTCGGCGATACGGGCCCGCACCCGGGCCAGCCCGGCCGCCAGCTCGGCGCGCCGCTCGGGCCGCACCGCCGTCTGTGACTCCGTCATCGGCGCGGCTCAGGACCCGTTCTTGAGGAAGTCGGGCACGTCGACGTCGTCGAAGAGCACCCGGCGCGACGGCTGCTGCGGCGCCGGCATGGTGGCCGGCGGACTCACCGGAGCGCTCGGCTGGGCCGGCGGGTTCTGGTTGCTCTTGCGCGGCGGCTCGACCGCCTTGTACGCCGGCGCGCCCCCGTCGAAGCCCGCCGCGATCACCGTCACCCGCACCTCGTCCCCGAGCGCGTCGTCGATGACCGCGCCGAAGATGATGTTCGCGTCCGGGTGGGCCGCGTCGGTGACCAGCTGCGCCGCATCGTTGATCTCGAACAGGCCGAGGTCCGAACCGCCGGCGATGGACAGCAGCACGCCGCGCGCACCGTCCATGCTCTGCTCCAGCAGCGGGCTGGAGATGGCCGCCTCGGCCGCCTCGACGGCGCGGTTCTCGCCCCGGGCGCTGCCGATGCCCATGAGCGCGCTGCCGGCGCCGCTCATCACGCTCTTCACGTCGGCGAAGTCCAGGTTGATCAGGCCCGGCGTGGTGATCAGGTCGGTGATGCCCTGGACACCGGAGAGGAGCACCTGGTCGGCGGTGCGGAACGCGTCCATCATGGAGATGTTGCGGTCGCCGAGCGCGAGCAGGCGGTCGTTCGGGATCACGATGAGCGTGTCGCACTGGTTGCGCAGCTCCTCGATGCCCGCCTCGGCCTGGACCTGCCGGCGCTTGCCCTCGAACGAGAACGGCCGGGTGACCACACCGATGGTGAGCGCGCCGAGCTTGCGGGCGATGTTCGCCACGACCGGCGCGCCGCCGGTGCCGGTGCCGCCACCCTCGCCGCAGGTCACGAACACCATGTCGGCGCCCTTGAGGACCTCTTCGATCTCGTCGCGGTGGTCCTCGGCGGCGTTCTTGCCGACGTCCGGGTTGGCGCCCGCGCCCAGTCCCCGGGTCAGCTCCCGGCCCACGTCGAGCTTGACGTCGGCGTCGCTCATCAGCAACGCCTGCGCGTCGGTGTTGATCGCGATGAACTCGACGCCCTTGAGCCCAACCTCGATCATCCGGTTGACGGCGTTGACGCCGCCACCCCCGATGCCGACGACCTTGATGACCGCCAGGTAGTTGTGCGGAGGTGTCATCTCCGGTCCTTTCCCTTCGAGATTGGCATGGGCCGACCCCACACGGCTTGGCCGGATCAGCGGCCTCGACGGGTGAACCCTCACCCTCTACTAGAGGCTTAGAGTTATGTCAACCACTGATCTCTTCGGGGCAACGTATGCGCCGCCGCGCCAGGAGCCAAGGACCTGTTCCGGCGTGTCGCCGACCGAGCGACAGGGGACACATCGCCCGCCCACTGAGCCGCGGGTCACTCGAACGTGACCACGTCCGGCGCGCTGACGTCGATCCGGTCCGCCTTACGGCTCAGCAGAGCGGTCGCCACCGTCGACTTGTCGGTGCCCCGGGAGGCGTCACCCCAGAACACCTGACGCTCGCCGCGCAGCAGCAGCGTGATCCGGGCCAGCCCGGCCACGTCCACCGCTACCAGCTCCGCGCGCAGCTTCTCCCCCAGCGCCGCGAGCACCGCCAGCCCGGCCCGCGTACCCGGGTCGTCCGGGCCGGGCCGGGCGACCCGGACCTGCGGCAACCCGTCCGGCGCCCGGTCCAGGCGCTGGAACACCACGCCCGAGCCGTCGACCACCACGAAGCCCTCACCCTGCGGCACCGCCGCCACCGGGGTGCGCTCCCGCACCCGGATCACCAGCGTGCCCGGCCACTCCCGTTCCACAGTGGCGCTCGCCACCGGCGGCAGCGTGCCGACCTTGCGGGCGGTCGCGTCCAGGTCCACCCGGGCCAGCGGCGCGTTGTCCGGCACCGCTGCGGCGTCGCGGATCTGCACCGGGGTGACCAGCCGCGCGCCGACCACCCGTACCTCACGGACGCCGAACAGGCCGGTGCCCAGCACCGTCCACGCCACCAGGCCCGCGACGGCGAGCACCGCCGCCGCGACCGCCCACGGCAGCGCCGCCCGCATCCGCCGCTGCCGGGCCCGGGCCATGAACCGGCGGGTCGACGGCGGCACCGCGTCCGCGTTCGCCCGCACGAGCTGCCAGCGCCGGGCCGGGCTGCGCCGCCCGCCGCCGCCGTCCGGTCCGGGGGTACGGCCGCGGGCCGGACCGGGACTCATCCGGCCGGGGTCGCCGCGCCGTCCGGGTCGACGCCGGCGCCGAGCCCCGTGCCCCCGGCGGAGCGGGCGAGCAGGGCGTCGAGCAACTGGTCACCCATCAGCGAGATCGGCGGCGCGCCCATGGTCACCACCACGTCGCCGGTCCGCGCCCGCCGGGCCACCTCGGCCGGCACGTCGTCCCACGACTCGACGAACACCTTGCGTTCGGCCGGCAGCGACACCTCCTGGATCAGCGCTGCCGAGCCCTCGCCGGGGCGGCGCGTCTCACCGGGGCCGAAGACCTCCAGCAGCACCACCTCGTCGGCGATGCCCAGCGCGGCGGCGATCTCCGCCTGGTTGTCCCGGGTCCGGTAGAGCCGGTACGGCTGGAACACCACGATCAGCCGGCCGTCGCCGGCCACCTCACGCAGCGTCTGCAACGCCAGCGTCATCGAGGTCGGGTGGTAGGCGTACTCGTCGTAGACCAGCACGCCGTCCGCCGCGCCCTTGCGCTCGAAACGCCGCCGCACACCGGGGAACGCGCCGAGCGCGGCCTCCGCCGCGGCCACCGGCAGTTCCAGCAGGTACGCGGCGAGCACCGCGGCGGCGCTGTTGAGCGCCATGTGCCGGCCCGGTACGGGCAGCCGGATCTCGCCCAGCGGCCGGCCCTCGACCTCGGCCTGGTAACGCACCCCGTGCGCGGACGAGACGACCTCGCTCATCCGCAGATCCGCGTCGGCGGACTCGCCGTACGTCCAGACCCGGCGGCCCTCGGCCCGCAGCGTCTCGGCCAGCCGGCGCCCGCCCGCGTCGTCGGCGCAGGTGATCACGAAGCCGGCCGGGTCGGTGAGCCGGGCGAACTCGGCGAACGCCGCCTCCAGGGTGGCCAGGTCGCCGTAGGTGTTGAGGTGGTCCGCCTCGATGTTCGTGATGATCGACACGAACGGGCGGTAGATGAGGAAGGAGCGGTCGCTCTCGTCGGCCTCGACCACGAAGTGCTCGCCGGTGCCGTGGTGCGCGCCGGAACCCACCTCGGAGATCTCGCCGCCGATCACGAACGACGGGTCGGCGCCGGCCTGCTGGAGCACCATGGTGACCATCGAGGTGGTGGACGTCTTGCCGTGGGTGCCGGCCACCGCCACCGTCCGGCGGCCGGTCATCGCCGCGGCGAGCGCCTCGGAGCGGTGCAGCACCCGCAGCCCGCGCCGGCGCGCCTCGACCATCTCCAGGTGGTCCTGCGGGATGGCCGAGGAGTAGACCACCGTGTCCACCCCGTCGAGGTTGGACGCCTCGTGGCTGGAGTGGATGGTGCCGCCCAGCGCCCGCAGGCCGGCCAGCGACGGCCATTCCCGCAGCTCGCTGCCGGAGACCGGCAGGCCCCGGGTGAGGAACAGCCGGGCCAGCCCGGCCATCCCGACCCCGCCCACCCCGATCAGGTGGATCCGGCCCAGGTCCTCCGCCGTCATGGTGCCGGCGGGCGTGAACTGCGCGGTGTTCATCAGACGTACCTTCCCGTCGCGGTGTCCCCCATCAGCGGGCCACCGCCTCGTAGACGAAGTTCAGCAACGCCACGTCACCGTCGCGGCGGCCGTAGCCGGCTGCGGCGTGGCTCATCGCGTACAGACGCTGCGGATCCCGGATCAGCGGGATCACCGTCCGCTCCAGCCACGCCGGGGTCATCTCGGCGTCGTCGACGAGCAGACCGCCACCCGCCTCCACCACCGGCAGCGCGTTGCGCTTCTGCTCCTGGTTGCTGTGCGGGTAGGGCACGTAGACGGTGGGCAGGCCGATCGCGGCCACCTCGGCGCAGGTCATCGCGCCGCCCCGGGCCAGCATCAGGTCGGCGGCGGCGTAGCCCAGCTCCATCTCGGACAGGTAGGGCAGCGTGACGTACGGCACCGGCAGGTCGGTGGGCACGGACACCGGCTCGTTGCGGGCGCCGATGACGTGCAGCACCTGCACGCCGTTGCGGGCCAACTCCTTCGCCGCGCCGGAGACGGCCAGGTTGATCGAGCGGGCCCCCTGCGAACCACCGGCGACGAACAGCACCGGCAGGTCGGGACGGAGTCCGAAGTGGGAGCGCGCGGCGTCACGCAGCGCGGCCCGGTCCAGCCCGGCGATGCCCCGGCGCAGCGGCACACCGACCACCCGGGCGTCGCGCAGCGCCTCGGCCTGGGCCGGCTGGTGCGGGAAACCCACCGCGAGGTTCTTGGTGAACTTCATCCCGAGCCGGTTCGCCACGCCCGGCGGCACGTTCACCTCGTGGATGACGATCGGCAGCTCCCGCCGCCACGCGGCCAGGTAACCCGGCACCGAGACGTACCCGCCGAAGCCGACCACGGCGTCGGCCTGGACCTCGTCGATCACCTTGCCCGCCGCGCGCGCCGCCTTCCACATCCGGTCCGGGGTACGCACCAGGCTCATGTTGACCGACCGGGGAAGCTGGTAGGCCGGGATCTGCCGCAGGTCGTAGCCGGCCGGCGGGATCAGCTCGTTCTCCAGCCCCTTGGGTGTGCCCAGACAGGTGATCCGGACGCTCGGGTCGTGTCGGCGCAGGCAGTCGGCGAAGGCGAGCAGCGGGTAGATGTGCCCGCCCGTACCCCCTCCGCAGAGCACCACCGAACGCAGCGGACCCATCAGCGTCTCCTCTCGCTCGCCGCGCCGGCGCGCGCCCGGTCGGACCGGGCGCCGCGCGGCGCGGCCTGGTCGTCCTGCCGCCGCTGACGGGACCGGGGCACGGACCCTCGGTCGGCCGGGGGCGGCGCCGGTCGGCGGCGCCGGCCGGGAAGCGGCGGCAACGGGGCCCACACTAGTCGGACCCATCGGGCGGGCGGACGGGCGTGCAGCGCCCGCGCCGCGTCCGGCTCGGCGCGGGCGAACGAGGCGAGCATGCCGATCGCGGCGAGCGTCACCACGAGGGCGCTGCCGCCGTCGGAGATGAACGGCAGCGGTACGCCGGTCAGCGGCAGCAGCCCGGTCACGCCACCGATGTTGATGACCGCCTGGCCGACCAGCCAGGCGGTCACGCCGGCGGCGGCGAGCCGGCGGAACGGGTCCTCGACCCGGCGGGCGATGCGCATCCCGGTGTACGCCAGCACGGCGAACAGCGTCAGCACCACTGTGCAGCCGACCACGCCCAGTTCCTCGGCGACGATGGCGAAGATGAAGTCGTTGTGCGCCTCGGGCAGGTAGTTCCACTTCAACGAGCTCTGCCCCAGGCCGACGCCGAACCAGCCGCCGTTGCCGATCGCGTAGCGGGCCTGCACGAGCTGGTAGCAGTAGTCGAGCTGCTGCTCGAAGCAGGTCTTCGGGTCCGGCGGGTCGAGCCACATGGTGAGGCGGCCGAGCCGGTAGTTGTCGGCGTCCCGGGAGCCGGAGCCGGCGCCCAGCGAGGCGGCGGCCACCAGCAGGCCGACGCCGGCCAGGCCGATCGTGGACAGCGCGGCGAAGACGCGGGCCCGTACGCCCGCCGCCCAGAGCATCCCGACCACCAGCGCGAGCAGGCAGAGCATGCTGCCCAGGTCGTTGTAGCCGACGAGGACGAACAGCAGGCCCACCACCGGGAACAACGGGGTGGCCAGTTCCTTCCACCAACCCAGCGCGGCGCCCTTGCGGGCCAGCACGTGCGCCGCCCACAGCACCAGTGCGAACTTCGCCACCTCGACCGGTTGCAGCGAGATCGGGCCGAGGGAGAGCCAGAGCAGTTCGGCCTTCAGCGGCCCGATCGAGGTCACCCCGAACAGCGAGTTCAGCGCGACGAGCAGGTTGAGCGTGAGCAGCAGCGCCACCGCCACGCCGAGCGCCGGGCGGCTGACCGCCCGGAACGTGCGCGCGGGCAGCCGCTGGCAGGCCCAGAACGCGCCGATGCCGATCACCGCGAACACGGCCTGCTTGGTCAGCGACGCGGACGCGTCGCCGCCCTCGGCGAAGTCCTTCACGCTCGTGGCGGAGAAGACCATGGTGAGGCCGATCAGCAGCAGCAGGCCGGCGCTGGACAGCAGCAGGTAGTACGAGGCCAGCGGCCGGGCCAGCAGGCCGCGCAGCGCGGCCAGGCCACCGGCCGGATCCCAGCGCGCCGCCGGCGGTTCGGCCGGTGGCGTGGCAGCCGGGGCACGGCGGGCCGGCGGGTCGCTGGTCACCTGGATGTCTCGTCCCTCCCCCACAGGCCCATCATGGCCGTTCGACCCGCCCGCCCGTGGCGCAACCGCCCGGTCGGCGTGTCGGATCTGAAGGAAGGGCCCCTTATTAACAGACGTCTGTTAATAAGGGGCCCTTCCTTACACCTAGCTGACGGCGGCGAGGAACTCGCTGTAGAACAGGCCCAGCGCGATGGCCACCCCGATACCGGCGATGATCCAGAACCGGACCACGATGTTGACCTCGCTCCAGCCCGCCAGCTCGAAGTGGTGCTGCAACGGCGACATCCGGAACACACGCTTGCCGGTGGTACGGAAGGAGATGATCTGGATGACCACGGACATCGTGATGATCACGAAGAGGCCGCCCAGGATCGGCAGCAGCAGGATGGTGCGGGTGGACATCGCCATGCCGGCGATCAGGCCGCCCAGCCCGAGCGCGCCGGTATCGCCCATGAAGATCCGCGCCGGGGACGTGTTCCACCACAGGAAGCCCACGCAGGCGCCGGCCGCCGCGCCGGCGATCAACGCGATCTCCAGCGGGTCGCGCACGGCGTAGCAGTACGACTCGGTGTAGTTCGGGTCGGCGCACCAGTGCCGGTACTGCCAGAACGCGATCAGCGCGTACGCCGCCAGCACCATCACCGAGGCGCCGGTGGCCAGCCCGTCCAGGCCGTCGGTGAGGTTGACGCCGTTGGTGGCCGCCATGACCACCATGATGATGACGATCACCGCGCCGATCTTGCCGATCTCCAGCGCCGGGATGTCCCGGATGAAGCTCAGCGTGGTGCTGCCCACGGTCTCGGTGTTCGTCGCGTTGCCGCCGGCGTCGGTCATGCTCGACGGGAAGTAGACGGCCACCGCGCCGAAGACCGCGCCGACCAGGATCTGCCCGGCCAGCTTGCCCCGCTTGTTGAGGCCGCCGCTGTGCCGCTTGCGCACCTTCAGGAAGTCGTCGATGAAGCCGACCGCGCCGGAGAACACCATCAGCCCCAGCAGCACCAGCGCCGTGATGGTCGGCTCGACCTGCGCGATCTGCGCGTCCGGCAGTGTGGTCAGAGCCAGGTGACCGGCCACGTACGCGATGACAGTGGCCAGGATGAAGACCACGCCGCCCATGGTCGGCGTGCCCTTCTTGCCCTCGTTGCTGGCAAGCCCGAGGTTCGATCGGATCGGCTGGCCGGCCTTGAGCCGGGCGAACACCTTGATCGCGATCGGCGTGCAGAACAGTGAGATCAGGAACGCGACCCCGATGGCGACGATGACCGCCCTCATGCGGCGCCGCCCTCCGTCGCACCCTCCGGGGCGTCCGCGCGCAGCGCGTCGGCCACCTCCCAGGTCCGGTACCGGGAGCCCTTCACCAGCACCACGTCCCCCGGACGCAGCTCGCTCCGCAGCACCTCGACGGCCGCCGCCTGATCGGTGAGCAGCACCGACTCTCCTCCCCAATTACCTACCGCTGTCGCGCCCTCGTGGATCGGCGCCGCCGGCTCGCCCACCACGAGCAGCCGGTCCACTCCCAGTTCGGCCGCGAGCCGGCCGACCTGCTGATGCCCCTGAAGTTCGAAGTCACCCAGCTCGGCCATGTAGCCGAGCACCGCGACGGTACGCCCGTCGCCGCGCATGCTGGCCAACGCCCGCAGCGCCACGCCGGTGGAGGCGGGGTTGGCGTTGTACGAGTCGTCGATCACGGTCACGCCGTCGGGACGTTCGAAGACGTCCATCCGCCGGGTGGAGACCAGGCCCAGCTCGTTCAGCGCCGCCGCCAGGTCGGGCAGCGGCAGGCCCAGCTCGCGGCCGACCGCCGCGGCGGCGAGCGAGTTGGAGACCTGGTGCCGGCCGGTCAGCCCGAGCCGCACCGGCGCGCTGCCCTCCGGGGTGACGAGGGTGTACGAGGGCCGTCCCCGGCCGTCGACGGTCACGTCCACGGCCCGCACGTCGGCGCGCTCCGACTCGCCGTAGCGCACCACCCGGGCCCCGGTACGCGACGCCATCGCGTCGACCCGCGGATCGTCGGCGTTGAGCACCGCCAGCCCGTCGGAAGGCAGCGCCTCGACCAGTTCGCCCTTCGCGAGCGCGATGGCCTCCACCGAGCCGAACTCGCCCAGGTGCGCCACGCCCACGTTGAGCACCACCGAGATCCGCGGCGGCACCACGTCGCACAGGTAGCGGACGTGCCCGACCCCGCGGGCGCCCTTCTCCATCACCAGGTAGCGGGTCTCCGGGGTGGCCTGCAACGCCGTGTACGGGTGCCCCAGCTCGTTGTTGAACGAGCCGGGCGGCGCCACCGTCGGGCCGAGCCGGACCGCGAGCTGGGCGATCAGGTCCTTGGTGGTGGTCTTGCCGGACGAGCCGGTCAGCCCGATCACGGTCAGCCCGGGTAGCCGGTCCACCACCGCGCGGGCCAGCCGGCCCATCGCGTCGAGCGCGTCGCCGACGAGCACCATCGGCACGTCCGGCACCTCCCGGGTGCCGAGCACCGCGACCGCGCCGGACGAGATCGCGCCGGCCGCGTAGTCGTGGCCGTCCACGCGTTCGCCGGGGAAGGCGACGAACAGCCCGCCCTGGTTGACCTTGCGGGAGTCGAACTCGACGGTGCCGGTGACCCGGGCGTCCGGGTCGGCGCCGACGAGCCGGCCGTCGACGGCGGCGGCCACCTCGGCCAGCGTCAGCGGGATCACCGCTGCCCCACCAGGTCACCGAAGCGGGCGCGCAGCGCCGCCGCCAGCTCCACCCGGTCGTCGAACGGCAGCACCTCGCCGCCGATCTCCTGGCCGCGTTCCTGGCCCTTACCCAGCACCGCCACCACGTCACCCGGTTCGGCCACCCGGACCGCCTCCTCGATCGCCGCCCGCCGCCCGGGCACCTCGATGACGCGGGCCGGGGTCGCGGCCGCGTACGCGCCGGCGAGCACCTCGGCCCGGATCGCGGCCGGGTCCTCGGTCCGCGGGTTGTCGTCGGTCACCAGCACCACGTCGGCGCCGCGCGCGGCCACGCCGCCCATCACCGGCCGCTTGCCCCGGTCCCGGTCGCCGCCGGCGCCGAGCACGCAGATCAGCCGGCCTTCGGTCAGGCCGCGCAGCGCGGTGAGCACCGCCTCGATCGCGTTGGCCTTGTGCGCGTAGTCGACCACCCCGCGTACCGGGGCGTCGCCGCTGACCAGTTCCAGCCGGCCGGGCACGCCACCGCAGGCGGCCACGCCGCGCGCCGCGGTCTCGGGGTCCACCCCGGCGGCGACCAGCAGGGCGACCGCCAGCAGCGCGTTCGCCACGTTGTGCCGGCCGGGCAGCGCCACGCCGGTGGGCAGCGTCAGCCCGTCCGGGCCGTGCAGGGTGAACCGCTGGGCGTACCCCTCGCCGTCGATGCCCTCGGCCCACCAGGTGGCGTCCGGGTCACCGGCCGCCGAGTAGGTGACGGTGCCGGGCTTGTCCAGCGGGCGCAGCGCCGGGTCGTCGTGGTTGAGCACCTCGACCCGGCAGCGGCCGTCGAACAGCTTGGCCTTGGCCGCGAAGTAGTCCGCCTCGTCGGCGTGGAAGTCCAGGTGGTCGGAGCCGAAGTTGGTGTAGCCGCCGACGTCGAACCGGACGCCGCCGACCCGGCCCATCGCGAGCGCGTGGCTGGACACCTCCATCACCACGGTGTCCACCCCGTGCTCGCGGGCCACCGCGAGCATGGCGTGCAGGTCGGTGGCCTCCGGGGTGGTCCGGACGCTGTCGATCACCAGGTCGCCGAGGCGGGTCTCCACGGTGCCGATCAGCCCGGTGACGTGCCCGGCGGCGCGCAGCCCGGACTCGACCAGGTAGCTGGTGGAGGTCTTGCCGGCGGTGCCGGTCACCCCGATCACGGTCAGGCCGGCGGTCGGGTCGCCGTAGACGGTCGCGGCCACCTCGCCGAGCGCGTCGCGCGGGTCGTCGACGACGAGCACGGGCAGGCCGGTGCCGGCGGCGAGCGCCGCGCCGGCCGGGTCGGTCAGCAGGGCCACCGCGCCCGCCTCCGCCGCCGCGGCGGCGAACTCCGCGCCGTGGCGGCGGGCACCGGGCAGGGCGGCGTACAGGTCGCCGGGGCGTACCTCCTGGCTGGCGTGGGTCACGCCGGTGACGGCCGGTTCGTCGGCCTCCTCCGGCAGAGTCGCCGCCACGCGGGCGGCGAGGTCGCCGAGCCGTACGGGACGCACGGTTGTGGGACGTGGATTGCCGGGCACGGCGTCAGACCCTACCCGGTCGTCCGGTTCCGACCGCACAGCCGCCCCGGTGGTTCGTCGCCACTCACCGATGATGTCCCGCCGCCCCCGCTCAGCGCGGAAAGACCTCGAACTTCGGGGACTTGTTGGTCAGCGACGGCGGCACCCGGTAGTGGCGGAGAGTGAAGCCCATCATCTCCCGGAACGCGGGCGCGGCGACCGCGCCGCCCTCGCCGCCGGGGCTCCAGACGAACACCGCCACCACGTACCGGGGGTTCTCCGCCGGGGCCATGCCGATGAACGAGCCGACCGGCCCGGGCTGTTCCTTGCCGTTCTCGTAGCGCAGCCCGGTGCCGGTCTTGCCGGCGACGCGGTAGCCGGGCACCGCGGCGGCCAGCCCGGTGGCCCGGCCGTCCGGGCCGTCGACAGTGGTGACCGCCTCCATCATCCGGCGCAGCGCCGCCGCGTTGTCGGGGCTGAGCACCGAGCGGGTGGTGGGCGCGGCGGCGGGGCTACGCTTGCCGTCCGCGCCGATGGTCTCCTTGACCAGGTGCGGCTGCACGTAGGTGCCGTTGTTGGCGATGGTGGCGTACGCGGCGGCCATCTGCAGCGGCGTGGCGTCCACGCTGTGCCCGATCGGCACCGACCCGTACGCCGAGCCGCTCCACTGGTCCGGCGGGAGCAGCCGGCCGGAGGCCTCGCCGGGCATGCCCTCGCCGGTCGCCGCGCCCAGCCCGAACCGCTTCTGGTAGTCGAACAGCCGGTCCTTGCCCAGCTTCTCGGCGATCTCGATGGTGCCGACGTTCGACGAGAAGGCGAGCATGCCGGGGATGCTCATGGTGCGGCCTCCGGCCGGGTGGGTGTCGCGGAAGGTGACGCCGCCCCGGACGATCGTGTCGGAGACCGGGAACTTGGTGTCCGGCGTGATCACGCCCTCCTGGAGCGCCGCGCCGTACGTGATCGCCTTGTGGATCGAGCCGGGGTCGACCACGAACGTGGTGGCCGCGTCGTCCCGGTCCGCCGGGGAGCCGACCTTGGTGGGGTTCGCCGCGTCGTACGTCGGCTGGCTGGCCTGCGCCAGCACCTCGCCGCTCGGCACCTCGATGATCACCGCGGCGCCGACGCTGCCCTTCACCTTGGCCGTCTGCTTCGCCAGGATCCGCTGCGTCATGAACTGGAGGTCCCGGTCGAGGGTGAGCTTCAGCGAGCTGCCCGGCTGCGGCTGGGTGGTGCGGCTGTAGCCGCCCGGGATGGGCGCGGCCAGGTCACCGAGGCCCACCTCGTAGGTCCGCTTGCCGGCCTGCCCGCGCAGCACGTCGTCGTACTTGGCCTCCAGCCCTTCCAGCCCGTTCATGTCCTGGCTGACGAAGCCGAGCAGGTTGGCGGCCAGGTCGCCGCCGGGCACCTCGCGGCGCTCGTCGCGGTGCACGTTGATGCCGGCCAGGTCGAGCTCCATGATCCGCTTGGCGGTGCCGATCTCCACACCGCGGGCCAGGTAGACGAACTGCAACGGGGTGTCGGTGCCGGGCAGGGTGCGCTTGCGCATCTTCTCGGCCAGGTCGGACACGGGCACGCCGAGCAGCGGGGAGAGCAGGCGCGCGGTGGCGAAGCGGTCCTTGACCCGGGTCGGGTCGGCGAACACGTACCGGGCCTCGACGCTGTGCGCCAGCGGCTCGCCGCTGCGGTCGAGGATCGCCCCGCGCGGGGCGGGCAGCTCGACCACGGCGAGCCGGTTGGGCAGGCCGCCGTCGGCGTACGCCGGGGTGTCCACGGTCTGGAGGTAGACCAGCCGCACGCCGATGCTGGCGAACAGCGCCAGCGCCAGCACGGTGCCGAGCCGCAGCCGCCGGCGCGGGTCGCCGAGTCGCGGCGGGCGGCGCGGCTTGCGTACCGGCCGGCGGGGTTGCGCGGCCGGGCGGCGCGGCTGGGATCGGCGGCGCGGCGGCGGCGCGTCCTCGTCGTCGTCGAACGGTTCCCGCACCGGCCGGGACGAGACGGTCCGCACCACGCCGGCCCGGCCGCCCGCGGCGGTGGACCGGCGGCCGGACCGGGCGCCGTCGGTGGCGGGCTCACGCGTGCCGGCCCGGCCGGCCCGGCCGCCGTCGAGCACCTGCAACGCGGGCCGGAACGGGTCGCCGGAACGGTTGCTCCGGGGGGTACGCCGTTGCTCGGCGCCGCCGCCCTCGCGCACGGTCCGCCCGCGCGGGGTGTACGCGCGGGCGTCGGAGATCCCGCCGAGGCCCGGCTCGCGCGGCTCCGACCCCCGCGACGATCCGCGCCGGGAGCCCGTGGCGTCCCGGCGCGGATCATCCGATCTCGGCGGCATGACTCAGCCTCCGTTGCCCTGCGGGCTGGTGACCGACGGGGCGCCCTGCGCGGGGTGCGGCACCCCGATGGTCTGGCCGTCCGGCAGCCGGATGTAGGCCGGGTCCTCGGACTCGACCAGGCCGAGCCGCCGGGCGTTGGCGGTCAGGTTGCCGGGCGCCTCCTGCTTGGCGATCTCCTTGCGCAGCTCCTGCTCGTCCACGTCCAGCTTGGCCTGCTGCTGCTGGAGCTTCTCCAGCTTGAACGCGTTCTCGTTGATCTTGGTGTTGACCGCCAGGATGCCCAGCACCCCGCCGACCACCAGCACCAGGATCAGCGCGACGAACGGGGCCCGGGGCACCCGGATCGGCGCCGGCGGGGCGACCCGCAGGCGCGGCGTGGGCGCACCGGTGACCCGGGTACGCTCGGCCGGCCGCAGCGCGGCGCTGCCCTGCGTCGGAAACTCGCGCGCCCCCCGGGCGCGAGCCTGCTCCCGGCGGTCGGTCGCGGTCGTGTCCCGCGTGGTGCGCTGCGCCGCGGTCCGGCCCCCCGACCGCGGTGCGCGCTGCCCGACGGCTCCCCGGCCGTCGCGCTTCTCGACGTTCATGTCCCCTCCCCCTCCTCGTCCGTCCCGTTCGCGTCCCCCGGGGCCGACCGCGGATCCTCGCCGGACCCCGGTGACCCCGTCCCCGGTTGGTGCATCGCCTTGACCCGGCGGCGGTACCGTTCGCGGTCGGTACGCCCCTGCCGGGCCGCCTCCGGATCGAGCCGTTCCGCGGCCCGCAGCCGCACCGAGGCGGCACGCGGGTTCGCGGCCACCTCCGCCTCCCCGGGCAGCTCGGCGCCCCGGCTCAACAGCCGGAACGTCGGGCCCGACCCGGGCAGTTCGACCGGGAGGTCGATCGGGCCCTTACTGCGGACCCGATCGGCGAGCGCCTGCTTGGTGAGCCGGTCCTCCAGCGAGTGGTAGGACAGGACCACCATGCGGCCGCCCACTGTGAGCTTGTCCAGAGCAGCCGGCAGCGCCGTCTCCAGCGCTGCCAGTTCTCTGTTTACCTCGATCCGTAAAGCCTGAAACGTTCTCTTTGCCGGGTGTCCACCGGTTCGTCGGGCCGGTGCCGGAATGGCGTCCCGGACCAGCTCGGCCAGCCGGGCCGAGGAGGTGATCCGGGTGCGCTCCCGTTCCCGGATGATCGCCGAGGCGATCTTCCCGGCGAACTTCTCCTCGCCGTACACCCGCAGCAGGCGGGCCAGGTCCGGGTGGGAGTAGGTGTTGACCACCTCTTCGGCGGTCATCCCCCGGGTCTGGTCCATCCGCATGTCCAGCGGCGCGTCCTGCGCGTACGCGAACCCGCGGTCGGGCGCGTCCAGTTGCAGGGACGAGACGCCGAGGTCGAACAGCACCCCGTCGATCGCCGGGTAACCGAGCCGGTCGAGCACCTCGGGCAGTTCGTCGTAGACGGCGTGCTCCAGGTGGATCCGGTCGGCGAACCGGGCCAGGCGGACCCGCGCGTGGGCGAGCGCCTCGGTGTCCCGGTCCAGGCCGATCAGCACCGTGTCCGGATGCGCCGAGAGCACCGCCTCGGCGTGGCCGGCCAGGCCGAGCGTGGCGTCGACGTGCACGGTGCGACCGGGCCGGCCCAGTGCGGGGGCCAGCAGCTCGAGACACCGCTCGAGCAGCACCGGCACGTGCGTGCCGCGTAGCTCCCCCATCTCGACCCCCACCCCGTTCGCCAACCGTTCCGTCACGTGTCCGTCGTCGCCACGACGCCTCGCCATACCGCCAGATCCCCATCCGCTCCCGCCCGCCGGAGGCCGCGGCCCTCCGTGTCGGATCGTGCGCCTGGCACCGGGGAAGGGGTGCCAGGAACTCGAAAGCGGCTGGAGATCTCGCAGTACGTCGGGCGCCGTCACGCCCTACAGACCGCCGGGCAGCACCCCCTCCTCGATGTCGGCGAAGTCGTCTTCGCTCTCCGCGAGGTAGGCCTCCCAGGCCGCCCTGTCCCAGATCTCCACCCGGGTGCTCGCTCCGATCACGACCAGATCCCGGTCCAGTGCCGCGTACGACCGCAGGTGGCCGGGAATCGTGACCCGCCCCTGCTTGTCCGGCACCTCGTCGTGCGCGCTGGCGAAGAAGACCCGGCTGTAGGCCCGGGCCGCCTTGCTCGTCATCGGCTGCGCGCGCAACTGGTCCGCGATCCGCTGGAACTCGGGCATCGGGAAGACGTAGAGGCAGCGCTCCTGCCCTTTGGTGATCACGACACCCCCCGCCAGTTCGTCCCGGAACTTCGCCGGCAGGATCAACCGGCCTTTGTCGTCCAGGCGCGGAGTGTGGGTGCCGAGGAACATCGGCCCAACCCCCTCGCCCTGAGCGGCGTTCGCGGCGCCGCTGACCCCCCGGGCCGGTGTGGCCCTCCCGGCCTCACCATCGCGCCCCACTCTACTCCACTTCCCTCCACCTGCAACCAGAATCGCCCGCGTGGCGTGGCGTTTCCGCGCGCAAAACCGCACGTCAACGCGGGTGGGGCGGAGTGGAGGGGGTGGGGCGCGCCCCACACCGTCCGCTACCCGACATCGACCGCCGCCGTCCGGCCACGCGCGCTCCGCCCGTCCGCCGGGCCGTCCCCGGCCGAACGGTTCGCCGTCGGCGGCGATCTGGTGGAGGTGGCGGTCCGGTAACCTCGCTCGCGTGACGGACGCGAAGATGCCCTTGCGGGCAAAGGTGGCCAGCTCCGTGTCGCGCACCGCCGCGGCGCTGTCGCGGGCCGCGGGCCGTGGCGACGGCTCGGTGATCGGCGGCTGGATCGGCCTCAAGATCGACCCGGACCTGCTCGCCCACCTCTCGGCCGGGCGGGCCATCGCCCTGGTGTCCGGCACCAACGGCAAGACCACCACCACCCGGCTCACCACCGCCGCGGTCGGCGTGCTGGGCCGGGTGGCCTCCAACGCCTTCGGCGCGAACATGCCCACCGGCCACACCTCGGCGCTGGCGAAGGCCGGCAGCACGCCGTACGCGGTGCTGGAGGTGGACGAGCACTACCTCGCCCAGGTGCTGGAGGCGACCGAGCCGCACGTGGTGGCGCTGCTCAACCTCTCCCGCGACCAGCTCGACCGCGCCAAGGAGGTCGCCATGATGGCGCAGCTCTGGCGCGCCGCCCTGGTCCGGCACCCGCGGGTACGGGTGGTCGCCAACGCCGACGACCCGATGGTGGTGTGGGCCGCCTGCCCGCCGGCCGACCCCGCCCAGGGCCACGTGCCGCCGCACGTCACCTGGTTCAGCGCCGGACAGCGCTGGCACGACGACTCCTGGGTCTGCCCCGAGTGCGGCTCCACCATCCAGCGCTCCGGCGAGCAGTGGTGGTGCACCGGCTGCCCGCTGCGCCGCCCCGAGCCGAACTGGACGGTCGAGGACGACGGCGTGCTCGACCCCACCGGCGCCTGGCACAAGATCCAGCTCCAGCTCCCCGGCAAGGTCAACCTCGGCAACGCGGCCACCGCGCTGGCCGTCGCCGCCGAGTTCGGCGTACGCCCGGTGGACGCGGTGTCCCGGCTCGGCACCGTCACCTCGGTGGCCGGCCGCTACGCCCAGGTCGACCGCGACGGGCGCAACATCCGGCTGCTGCTGGCGAAGAACCCGGCGAGCTGGCTGGAGGCGTTCGACATGGCCGACGTCGCGCCGACACTGCTGTCCATCAACGCCCGCGACCCCGACGGGCTGGACACCTCCTGGCTGTTCGACGTGGACTTCTCCCCGCTGACCGGCCGGCAGGTGCTGATCACCGGCGACCGGGCGTACGACCTGGCGGTGCGGCTGGAGGTGAACGGCGTGCCGTTCCAGCACGTCCGCAGCTTCGACGAGGCCGTCCGCGCGGTGCCGCCGGGCCGGCTGGAGGTCATCGCCAACTACACCGCCTTCCAGGACATCCGAGCGGAGCTGGACCGTGTCAACTGAGAGCCTGCGCATCGTCTGGATCTATCCCGACCTGCTGTCCACCTACGGCGACCGGGGCAACGCGCTGATCCTGGCCCGCCGGGCCCAGCTGCGCGGCATGCCGGTCGAGGTGCTGGAGGTCCGCTCCGACCAGCGGCTGCCCGCCACCGCCGACATCTACCTGATCGGCGGCGGCGAGGACGGCCCGCAGGCGCTCGGCGCCCAGCGCCTGATCGCCGACGGCGGCCTGCACCGGGCGGTGGCCCAGGGTTCGGTCGTGTTCGGCGTCTGCGCCGGCTACCAGCTGCTCGGCACCTCCTTCTTCGCCAAGGGCACCCGCTGCGCCGGCCTGGAGCTGCTCGACCTGTCCTCCGACCGCGGCCCCACCCGGGCCGTGGGCGAGCTGGCCGGCGAGGTCGACCCGCGGCTGGGCATCCCGCACCTGTCCGGGTTCGAGAACCACGGCGGCCGCACCCACCTCGGCCCGGGCGTGTCCCCGCTGGCCCGGGTCACCACGGGCGTCGGCAACGACGGCGCCACCGAGGGCGCGTGGCGGGGCAAGCTGCTCGGCACCTACTCGCACGGCCCGGCGCTGGCCCGCAACCCCGACCTGGCCGACCTGCTGCTGCGCTGGGCGACCGGCATCCACCAGCTCCCCCCGCTCGACGACACCTGGGCCGACCGCCTCCGCTCCGAGCGCCGCACCGCGGTGGCCGCCGCCCCGAGGCCGTGACCGACGCCGCCCGGCCGGGGCGGCGACCGGTGGCCCGCCGGCTCGCCGGGTTGCTGCGGCAGCCCTCGGCGCGCCGGTTCGGGCTGCTCCTGCTGCTGCTCGCCGGGTTCGGCGTGACGCTGCTGCTGGTGCCCCGGCCGGACCCGGCCGACCTGCCCCGGCTCGCCGACTCGCTCGGCGGCTACGGCCCGCCCGCGGCGGTGATCGGCGGTGCGCTGCTGCTGGTGGCGCTGGTGCCGCGGACGTTCGTCACGCTTGCCGCGGGCGCGATCTTCGGCCCGGTGCAGGGCGCCGCGTACGCGCTCGGCGCGGCGCTGCTCGCGGCGGCCATCGGCTTCACAGTGGGCCGGGTGCTGGGCCGCGACTTCGTCGCCGAGCGGGTACGCGGCCGGCTGGCCCGCCTCGACGGCTGGTTCGCCCGGCAGAGCGTCTTCGGCGTGATCACCGTACGGCTGCTGCCGATCGCCGGGTTCGGCCTGGTCAGCTACGGCTACGGCACCACCGCCGCCCGGGTGATGCCGTTCCTGGCCGGCAGCGTGATCGCCTCCGCCCCCACCGCGATCGGCTACGCGGCGATCGGCGCGGCGGTGACCAGTCCCGGTTCGATCAACTGGTACGCGGCCGCGCCCGCCAGCCTCGGCCTGATCGCCAGCGTGCTGATCATCCACCGCTGGTGGCG
>NZ_JBMVFV010000104.1:0-18315 GCF_049538395.1 Micromonospora sp. AB353
CAGGCCACCGCAGCGGACCGGACATCGCAGGCCGAACCACCCCCGGGCCGGGTGTGGGTGGTCCCGCCCGAGGCGGATGGATCCGCCGAATGTCAGCCTCGAACGCAGTCACAGGTCCACCCGCCCGCATGCGGCAATCTCGCAGTTTGGTACCTGGGAACCTCGCAAAACGGGCATCCCAGGGGCGCTAAGTTCAAGATCGCGTGGGCGTGGGCGTCAGCTCGGGCATGAGCGTCGGCCGCCCACCATTACAAGCCCCGCGCGGTGTGCGAGATCTTGGTACCGAATGGCCCCTATGAGGGCCCTTTCGTACCAAGATCTGCCACCGCTTTCAGGATGTGGGACAGAGTTCGCACCAGATGGGAAGCGGTCCGTCAGTGGAACGCCATGGGTGTCAAACGGGGGGTGGAGGCACCCATGGGTTCCAGTCGGGCGGTGACGGTGACGTGCCGGCAAAGCGGACAGCGGCCAGCCCGACGGCGGGCGTGAGCGCGAAAGGTCAGGGACGCGGGGCGGCTTCGGTGGTGGTGGAGCCGTCCAGCGCGGCCAGGATCGCCTCGGCCGTACGCCTGCCCACCCCGGGCACCTCGGTGATCTCCTCCACCGTGGCGGACGACAGCCGCTTCAGCGAGCCGAAGTGCCGCAGCAGCGCCTTGCGGCGTACGTCGCCGAGGCCGGGGACGTTGTCCAGCGCGGATTCGGTCATCCGCTTCGAGCGCCGCTGCCTGTGGAACGTGATGGCGAACCGGTGCGCCTCGTCGCGGACCCGCTGCAACAGGTAGAGCGCCTCGGAGGTGCGCGGCAGGATCACCGGGAACTCGTCGTCGGGCAGCCAGACCTCCTCCAGCCGCTTCGCCAGCCCGCACAGCGCCACGTCGTCGATACCCAGCTCGGCGAGCGCCTTCGCGGCGGCGGCGACCTGGGGCGGACCACCGTCGACCACGACGAGCTGCGGCGGGTACGCGAACTTGCGCGGCCGCCCGGTGGTCGGGTCGATGCCGGGCCGGTCGGGGTCGGAGGCGGTCTCCTCGCCCAGCTCACCGGTCTCGGCGCGGGCGTCGAGGTAGCGGGCGAAGCGCCGCCGCAGCACCTCGGACATGGCCGACAGGTCGTCGGTGGCGCCGCGCACGATGAACCGGCGGTATTCGCTCTTGCGCGGCAGCCCGTCCTCGAACACGACCATGCTGGCGACCACGTCGGTGCCCTGGATCTGGGACACGTCGAAGCACTCGATGCGCAGCGGCGAGGTGTTCATGGCGAGCGCGTCGGCGATCTCGTCGAGCGCCTGGCTGCGGGTGGTCAGGTCACCGGCCCGCTTGAGCTTGTGCCGGGCCAGCGCGTCCTTGGCGTTGCGCTCGACGGTCTCCAGCAGCGACCGCTTGTCGCCGCGCTGCGGCACCCGCAGCGACACCCGGCTGCCCCGGCGGGCGGTGAGCCAGTCGGCGAGCGCGTCGGCGTCGCCCGGCAGCTCGGGGACGAGCAGCTCGCGGGGCACGTCGGCCTCGCCCTGCTCACCGCCGTACACCTGGGTGCAGAAGTGGTGCACGAGGTCGCCGGTGGTCAGCTCCTCGGTCTTCTCCACCACCCAGCCGCGCTGGCCGCGCACCCGGCCGCCGCGCACGTGGAAGACCTGGACGGCGGCTTCGAGCGGGTCGTCGGCGAACGCGACCACGTCGGCGTCGGTGCCGTCGCCGAGCACCACCGTCTGCTTCTCCATCGCCCGGCGCAGCGCCGCGACGTCGTCGCGCAGCCGGGCGGCCCGCTCGAACTCCAGCTGCTCGCTGGCGTCGAGCATCTCCTTCTCCAGCCGCCGGACCATGGTGTCGGTGCGACCGGCCATGAAGTCGCAGAATCCGTCGACGATCTCCCGGTGCTGTTCGGCGGTGACGCTGCCGACGCACGGCGCGGAGCACTTGCCGATGTAGCCGAGCAGGCAGGGCCGGCCGACCTGGCCGGCCCGCTTGAACACCCCGGACGAGCAGGTCCGCGCCGGGAAGACCCGCAGCAGCAGGTCGAGCGTCTCGCGGATCGCCCAGGCGTGCGAGTACGGCCCGAAGTAGCGCACGCCCTTGCGCTTCACCCCGCGCATCACCTGCAACCGGGGGTATTCCTCGTCGAGGGTGACCGCGAGATAGGGGTACGACTTGTCGTCGCGGTAGCGGACGTTGAACCGGGGGTCGTACTGCTTGATCCAGGTGTATTCCTGCTGGAGCGCCTCGACCTCGGTGGCGACGGTGATCCAGTCGACCGACTCGGCGGTGAACACCATCTGCCGGGTGCGCTGGTGCAGGCCGACCGGGTCGGCGAAGTAGGAGTTGAGCCGGCTGCGCAGGTTGCGCGCCTTGCCGACGTAGATCACCCGGCCGGTGCCGTCGCGGAAGCGGTAGACCCCTGGCGACTCCGGGATGGTGCCGGGCGCGGGACGGTAGGTCGAGGGGTCAGCCACGGCGTCAAGCCTAGTCCGCACCCCTGACACGCGACCGTTGCCGCGCCCCCGCCGGCCGGTGGCCGGCGGGGGCGCGGAACGGTCAGGCCAGCTTGATCTGGTCGCCGTCGACAGTGATCTCCTTCGCCGCGAGCGGCTTGGTGGCCGGGCCACCCTTCACCGAGCCGTCGACGATCGAGAACCGGCTGTTGTGGCAGGTGCAGTTGATCGTGCCGCCGTCGACGTTCGACACCGGGCAGCGCTGGTGCGTGCAGATCGGGTCGAACGCCTTGAACTGGCCAGCCTCGGGCTGCGTGATCACCACGCCCTGGCTGGCGAAGACGGCGCCGCCGCCGACCGGGATGTCCGAGGTGCGCGCCAGCGCGCTGCCGCCGTCCCGGTCGCCGCCGCCCGCGTCGCCGGTCGCGGTGGCACCGGGCGGGCCGCCGCTGGTCGGGGCCAGCCCGGGAGACGCGTCGTCGTCGCTGCCGCAGCCCGCGAGCACCACGGCCGCGCCGATCGCTCCGGCTCCGGCGAGCAGGGTACGGCGGCTCTGGGTGACCGGTCGGGTCAGCGCCTGATCATCACTCATATCCGGCCTTTCTCTCGGCTTACTGCGGAAACACGCACCAGCGTGGGGCACGGTTCATACTGGCGCGTCACAGACCGGGCACCGACGGCCCGGCCTGCGAGAACGCGTACCGGATGGGTCAGCGCGCCCCGGCGGGGACCTTGCGGGTCCGCGACTTGGCGCTGCCGTTGGCCTTGGCCGCCCGGGTGGTGGCCGCCTTGGCGCCCTTGGCCTCGCCGTCGAGCTTGAGGATCGGCCGCAGGAACTGCCCGGTGTGGCTCTCCGGCACCTCGGCGACCTCCTCCGGCGTGCCGGTGGCGAGCACGGTGCCGCCCCGGTGGCCGCCCTCGGGGCCCATGTCGATGAGCCAGTCGGCCGTCTTGATCACGTCGAGGTTGTGCTCGATGGTGATGACCGTGTTGCCCTTGTCGACGAGGCCCTCCAGCACCATCAGCAGCTTGCGGATGTCCTCGAAGTGCAGGCCGGTGGTGGGCTCGTCTAGCACGTAGACGGTACGGCCGGTGGAGCGCTTCTGGAGTTCGGAGGCGAGCTTGACGCGCTGCGCCTCGCCGCCGGACAGCGTGGGCGCGGGCTGGCCGAGGCGGACGTAGCCGAGGCCGACGTCGACGAGCGTCCGCAGGTGCCGGTGGATGGCCGGGATCGCGGAGAAGAACTCGGCCGCCTCCTCGATCGGCATGTCCAGCACCTCGGCGACCGTCTTGCCCTTGTAGTGCACCTCGAGCGTCTCGCGGTTGTAGCGAGCGCCCTTGCACACCTCGCAGGGGACGTAGACGTCCGGCAGGAAGTTCATCTCGATCTTGATGGTGCCGTCGCCGGAGCACGCCTCGCAGCGCCCGCCCTTGACGTTGAACGAGAACCGGCCCGGGCCGTACCCCCGGACCTTGGCCTCGGTGGTCTCGGCGAACAGCTTGCGGATGTGGTCCCAGACGCCGGTGTACGTGGCGGGGTTGGAGCGCGGCGTCCGCCCGATCGGCGACTGGTCCACGCCGACGACCTTGTCCACGTTCTCCAGGCCGGTGATCCGCGTGTGCCGGCCGGGCACCAGCCGGGCGCCGTTGATCTGGTTGGCGAGCACCGTGTAGAGGATGTCGTTGACGAGCGTCGACTTGCCCGAGCCGCTGACGCCGGTGACCGCGATGAGCTGACCGAGCGGGAAGCTCACGGTGAGGTTGCGCAGGTTGTGCTCGCGCGCGCCGTGCACCACCAGTTCGCGGCCCGGCGTCTGCGGCCGGCGGCCGGCCGGCGTCGGGATGGACTTGCGCCCGGCCAGGTACGCCCCGGTGACCGACTCGGTGTTGTCGAGCAGAGCCGGCACCGAGCCGCTGTGCACGATCTTGCCGCCGTGCTCACCCGCGCCCGGGCCGATGTCGACGATCCAGTCCGCCACCCGGATGGTGTCCTCGTCGTGCTCGACCACGATCAGCGTGTTGCCCAGGCCACGCAACCGCAGCAGCGTCTCGATGAGCCGGTGGTTGTCGCGCTGGTGCAGGCCGATCGACGGCTCGTCGAGCACGTAGAGCACGCCGACCAGGCCGGAGCCGATCTGGGTGGCGAGCCGGATGCGCTGGGCCTCACCGCCGGAGAGCGTGCCGGCCGGGCGGTCCAGCGAGAGGTAGTCCAGACCGACGTCGAGCAGGAACTTCAGCCGGGCGTTGATCTCCTTGAGCACGCGCTCGGCGATCATCTTCTGCCGGTCGGTCAGCTCGATGCCGGCGAGCAGGTCGGCCGCCTCGCCGACGGAGAGGTTGCAGACCTCGGCGATGCTCTTGCCGGCCAGCGTGACCGCGAGCACCTCCGGCTTGAGCCGGGTGCCGCCGCAGGCCGCGCAGGGCACGTCCCGCATGTAGCCCTCGTACTTGTCCCGGGACCACTCCGACTCGGTGTCGGTGTGCCGGCGCTCGATCCACTGCACCACGCCCTCGAAGCCGGTGTAGTAGGAGCGCTCGCGGCCGTACTTGTTGCGGTAGCGCACGTGCACCTGGTCGTCGGAGCCGTGCAGGATCGTCTTCTGCGCCCGCGACGGCAGCGCCCGCCACGGGGTGTCGATGTCGAAGTGCTCGGCCTCGCCGAGCGCCTCCAGCAACCGCAGGAAGTATTCGAGGTTGTGCCCGGTGGCCCAGGGCTGGATCGCGCCCTCGCGCAGTGTGCGCTCCGGGTCGGGGATGACCAGCTCCGGGTCCACCTCCTTCTTGGTGCCCAGGCCGGTGCACTCCGGGCAGGCGCCGTACGGGGCGTTGAAGGAGAAGACCCGGGGTTCCAGATCCTCGATGGCGAGCGGGTGGTCGTTCGGGCAGGCCAGGTGCTCGGAGTAGCGGCGCTCCCGGGCCGGGTCGTCCTCCGCCAGGTCGACGAAGTCGAGCAGCACCAGGCCGCCGGAGAGACCGAGCGCGGCCTCGACCGAGTCGGTCAGCCGCTGCTTGGCGCTCGGCTTGACGCTGAGCCGGTCGATCACCACCTCGATGGTGTGCTTCTCCTGCTTCTTGAGCTTCGGCGGCTCGGTGAGCGGGTGCACCACGCCGTCGACCCGGGCCCGGGCGTAGCCCTTGGCCTGGAGTTCGGCGAACAGGTCCACGTACTCGCCCTTGCGGCCGCGCACCACCGGCGCGAGCACCATGAACCGGGTGCCCTCGGCCATGGCCAGGACCCGGTCGACGATCTGCTGCGGGCTCTGCTTGGAGATCCGCTCGCCGCAGATCGGGCAGTGCGGCTCGCCGATGCGGGCGAACAGCAGACGGAGGTAGTCGTAGACCTCGGTGATGGTGCCGACGGTGGAGCGCGGGTTGCGCGAGGTGGACTTCTGGTCGATGGAGACGGCGGGACTGAGGCCCTCGATGAAGTCGACGTCGGGCTTGTCCATCTGACCCAGGAACTGCCGGGCGTACGACGACAGCGACTCGACGTAGCGGCGCTGCCCCTCGGCGAAGATGGTGTCGAACGCCAGGCTCGACTTGCCCGAACCGGAGAGCCCGGTGAAGACGATCAGGGCGTCCCGGGGCAGGTCGAGACTGACGTCACGCAGGTTGTGCTCGCGCGCGCCACGGATGATCAGTCGGTCGGCCACGGTGCGTGTGCTCCCGGAAGAAGAATATGAGGCGGATCTGTGCACCAGACGCCGGGTCTGGGTGGTTTTCACAGGTTGTCGGGGCGCAGAGAAGACGCCCCGGCAACTCTAGCCCCGACGTATGACAACTTCCGTCGCGCGAACATTCCCCCAGCTCAGGCCGGTCGGGCGCGAACCACGCAGGTCCACCCGACCGGCCCGGGCCGGCTCAGAATGCCCCTGGTGCGGGCGGAGTCGCCGGACGTCCGGTACGTCGCCGCCCGGCCCGCCATCCGCCCCGCCGTTCGGCCGCCAGCCGGGCCGCGCGGCGACCGCCCTCGTGCTCGATCTCCCGCTGCAGCCGCCGCCAGCTCTCCCAGCGGCGCACCGGCAGCTCGCCGTCGTCCAGCGCGGCCCGCACCGCGCAGCCCGGCTCGGCGTCGTGGGCGCAGTCGGCGTACCGGCAGCCGGCGGCCAGCTCGGTGATGTCGGCGAACGCCCGGTCCAGCCCGGCCGCTCCGTCGAGCAGGCCGACCGCCCGTACACCGGGGGTGTCCAGCACCGCTCCCCCACCCGGCAGCGGCACCAGCGACCGCCAGGTGGTGGTGTGCCGGCCCTTGCCGTCGACCCGGCGGATCGCCTGGGTACGCATCACGTCCGCGCCGGCCAGCGCGTTGACCAGGCTCGACTTGCCGGCCCCGGAGGGGCCGAGCAGGCCGAGCGTGCGGCCCGGGGAGACGTGCCGGCGCAGCGGCGCCAGCCCGGTGCCCCGCTCGGCGCTGACCGGCAGCACCGGCACCCCCGGTGCGAGGTCGGTCAGTTGCCGGGCCACCGCCGCCGGGTCGGCGGCCAGGTCGGCCTTGGTGAGCACGACGAGCGGCTCCGCCCCGGATTCGTGCACCAGGGAGAGCAGCCGTTCGATCCGCGCGGCGTCCGGTTCCGGGTGCACCGGCTCGACCACCGCGGCGGCGTCGAGGTTGGCGGCCAGCACCTGGCCGCTGGAGTCCTTGCCCGCGGTGCGCCGCACCAGCGCGGTACGCCGCGGCAGCACCCCCTCCACGGTGACCGGACCGTCCGGCCAGGTGGACAGCAGCACCCAGTCACCCGCGCAGGGCAGTGCGGTCAGGTCGCGGGCGGCGGCGGACAGCACGCCGCCGCCGAGGCTGGCCCGCACCGGCCCCTGCGGGCACAGCACGGTGCAGACGCCCCGGTCCACCCGGGCGACCCGCCCGTGACGGTGGCCGGCGCGCCGGTCGAGATGGGCCGCCCAGCCGGCGTCCCAGCCGAGGGCGGTCAGATCGAGAGTCATGGTGTCCTCATCGGTGTCGAGGGGAGGTACGGCGGAACACACGCGCTGCGACCGGCATGCACACCACCTCCCCTCCGACTCCCGGTGCCGCGTTCGCGACGACGTGGACCCCGGCGCGTGCGGCGCCGGTCCGATGTCGTCGGCCCCGACGGTAGGTGCCCCGCCGACGCGCCGAAAGCGATTTCCCCCCGGGCACGGCCCGGTCCGGCCCGCTAGGGTCGGACGGGTGAGAACGCGATGACCGCCGACCCCCTGCTGCTGACCGGCCCGCTGGCCGAGGCGAACGACCGGCTGCTGCGTACGGTGTCCGGCCTGACCGCCGCGGACGTCGCGGCGCCCTCCCTGCTGCCGGGCTGGTCCCGCGCGCACGTGCTCACCCACCTGGCCCGCAACGCCGACGGGTTCGTCAACCTGCTCACCTCGGCGCGCACCGGCGAGGAGATCCCGATGTACGCCTCGGCGCAGGCCCGCGCCGACGACATCGACGCCGGCGCCGGACGCGGCCCGGCCGACCTGCTCGACGACGTGCGCCGCAGCGGGCAGCGCTTCGACGCGGCGGTCGCGGCGATGCCCGTCGACGCCTGGGGCGCCACGGTGCAGACCCGGCGTGGCCCGTGGCCGGCGGCGATGCTGGTCTGGGGCCGGCTGCGCGAGGTCGAGGTGCACCACGTCGACCTGGCGGCCGGTTACCGGCCCGTGGACTGGCCGGACGCATTCGCCCAGCGGTTGCTGCACGAGGTGGTGACCGGGCTGGCCGGCAACCCGGCCGCGCCGGCCATGGTGCTGCGTTTCGACGGCGCGGCGTCCGAACTCGTCGTGGGTGACCCGGAGGGGGCGCCCACGGTCACCGGCCCCGCGCCGGAACTCGCCGCCTGGCTGACCGGCCGGGGCGCGGGCGAGCTGCTCACCGTCGAACCCGACGGTCCTCTGCCGAACCCACCGGAATGGATCTGAACATCGTCATGACCTACACCGGAGACGTCACGCCCGGCGGTCCGCCGGCCGTGCGCGAGCTCGACCGGCTCACCGTCACCAAGCTGTCGGTGGGCCCGATGGACAACAACGCCTATCTGCTGCGCTGCAACGCCACCGGCGAGCAGGTGCTGATCGACGCCGCGAACGAGGCGCCGCGCCTGCTGGAGCTGGTCGGCGACGGCGGGCTGGCCGCCGTGGTGACCACGCACCAGCACATGGACCACTGGGTCGCGCTGGAGGAGGTGGTGGCCAAGACCGGGGCGCGCGCGCTGGTGCACGCCGACGACGCCGAGGGCCTGCCGATCGAGGCCGAGCGGCTCGCCGACGGCGACACGGTGCCGGTCGGTGACTGCGCGCTGGAGGTCATCCACCTGCGCGGGCACACGCCAGGCTCGATCGCGCTGCTCTACCGCGACCCGGCCGGCACCCCGCACCTTTTCACTGGAGATTCACTTTTTCCGGGCGGAATCGGTAATACGGACCAGGACCCGGAGCGCTTCGGCCGGCTCATCGACGACGTCGAGGCCAAGCTCTTCGACCGGCTGCCGGACGACACCTGGTTCTACCCGGGCCACGGCAAGGACAGCACCATCGGCGCCGAGCGGCCCGCGGTGCCGCAGTGGCGCGCCCGCGGCTGGTGAGCACGCCCGGTCCGGCCTCCCCCGTGACGGCCGGGCCGGGCGCGGTCAGCCGGTGACCGCCCGCAGCCGCCGTCGGGTGGCGAGCAGCACCGGGCCGGCCAGCAGCAGCCCGACCGCCATGGTCAGCACCGTGGGGTTCAGCGCCGCGGGCAGCAGGCCGGTCAGCGCCCGCGCGGTGAGCCCCAGCGCCACGTAGAGCCCGGCCCACGCGGTGGCTCCGGCCGCCGCGCAGACCAGGAACCGCCGGTACGACATCCGCAGCCCGCCCGCGGCCAGCGGCAGCAACGCGTTGAACACCGGCAGGAACGGCGCCACCAGCACGATCCGTCCGCCGCCACGGTGCAGCAGCGTCTCGGCGGCGGCCCAGCGGGACTCGCCGATCCAGCCGCCCACCCGGCTGTCCCGCAGCCGCCCGCCCCAGCGCCGGCCGGCGAAGAAGCTCAGCGACCAGCCGGCCAGGCAGCCCGCCACCACCGCCGCGACGGTGAGCGCCCCACCGGCCGGACGACCCGCGCCGACCGCCGCGAGGACCGCGGCGTCGCCGGGCACCAGCACCCCGATCAGGGGTACGGCGTCGGCGAGCATGACCACGCCGAGCAGCCCCATCAGCAGGGTGGTGGGCAGCTCACCGGCGGCGGCCACGAGTTCGTTCATGAGCTGCACGCTATGCGGCGGCGGCACGCGGGCACATCGGGCATGATCCCCCAGTGGTCCCCGACACCCGACCGGGGAGACCCCTAGGGTCAGACGGGTCAGACGGGTCAGGCGGGTCAGGCGGGGTCAGCGGGGGCGCAGCACCTGCACCCGGCGTACCGGGGAGTCGACGGAGGGTTCGGTGGTCGGCACTGGATAGCTGGCCACCAGTTCCAGCCCGTCCGGCGGCAGGTGGCCCCGGTCCGGGTCGCCGACCAGCACCTGCACCCCGTGTGCGGCGCACCGCCGCAGGTAGGGCAGGACCCGGGCGGCCAGCCCCGCGTCGTAGAGCGCGTCCCCTGCCACCAGCAGGTCGGCGCCCGCCACCCCGTCGAGCAGGTCGGCGCCGTCGGCCGTCACCCGGACCCGGTTGGCCCGCGCGTTGACGGTGACCGCGGCCACCGCGTACGGGTCGATGTCGTTGGCGACCACCTCGTCGGCGCCGGCGAGCGCGGCGGCGATGGCGACCAGTCCCGATCCGGCGCCCAGGTCGAGCACCCGCCGCCCGGCGGCCAGCTCCGGGTGGTCCAGCAGGTGCCGGGCGAGCGCCTGCCCACCGGCCCACACCGACGCCCAGTACGGCGGCGGCAGCGACCGCCCGGCGGCGGCCTCCATCCGCGCCCACCACAGGATGGCGTCCTCGGCCAGGTGCAGGCGCACCTCCGGCACGAACGGCGTACCGACCAGGCGCAGGCGGTCCGGGCCCGCGCCGGGCGCCGCGATCTCCTGCTCCAGGTCGGCCAGAGCCGTCTGCCTGCTCATCGGGGCAAGCATGCCGCGCCCCGCCCGGCGGCGGGGTCTTTTTCCGGTCCCGCACGTATTCACGGGCGCGCCGCGCGCTTCCGGCAGCGGATTCCGGTCCGGACGGTTACTGTCGGGGTGGTACAGGGCGATCACCGGCCGCGGAGCCGATGCTCGCCCGCATTGGAACAGGGAGAGACGCATGGCAACCGGCACGGTCAAGTGGTTCAACTCGGAAAAGGGCTTCGGCTTCATCGAGCAGGACGGCGGAGGCCCGGACGTGTTCGTCCACTACTCGGCCATCCAGAGCAGTGGCTACCGCGAGCTGAACGAGGGCCAGAAGGTCGAGTTCGAGGTGACCCAGGGCCAGAAGGGCCCGCAGGCGGACAACGTCCGTCCGATGTAACGCGTGCCGGTGGCGGCGGTCGGGGTCCGGCCGCCGCCGCAGTGCATCCTCAGAACGGCGCGGCCGGCAGGTCGCGCCGTTTCCGTAGTGGCCCGGCCAGCAGGATCAGCGGGGTCAGCGCCAGCCAGGCGGTCATCGCCCGGATCGCGCCGCCGGGCCCCCAGACCGCGCCCAGCGCGCCGGCGAGCAGGGCGGCCAGCGGAATGGTGCCGTAGTTGAGCAGGTGCATGCTCACCGTCACCCGGCCGAGCAGCCGGTGCGGCGTGTACGTCTGCCGGAAGCTGCCCTTCACCACGTTGCCGACGGCGACGCCGAGGCTCACCAGCACCCCGCCGAGCACCAGCCAGCCGGTGCGCGCGCCGGGTCCGGCGAGCGGGATGAGCAGCGCGGGCGGGCCGGTCAGGGCGCCGGCGACCAGCAGCGTGCGGGCGCTGCCGAGCCGGCGGGACAGACGCGCGGCGAGCGCGGCGCCGATCACGCCACCGAGGCTGGCGAGTCCGATCAGGAGGCCGACGAGGCCCGCCGGAAGGTCGGCCGAGCGGACCAGGAACACCACGAGCACCGCCTGGTAGCCGGTGAGCCCGATGTTGCTCGCCGCCCCGAAGACCGTCAGGACCCGCAGGTACGGGTCGCGGACGACGAACCGCAGCCCGGCGGCGACCTCGCGGCGCAGCGACGTCGACCCGGCCGGACGGCGCGGGCGGGGTTCGTCCGCGCGGATGCGGCGCAGGCACAGTGCGGACAGCAGGAAGCTGAACGCGTCCAGCGCCACCGCTGTCACCGCGCCGACCAACTGGGCGACCAGACCGGCCAGCCCCGGCCCGACCAGGTAGCTCGCCGTCTGGGTGGCGTGCAGCCGCGCGTTGGCCTCGGGCACCTGCTCCGGACGCAGCAGCGTGGGCAGGTAGACCTGGTCGGCGGTCTCGAAGAAGACCCGGGCCAGGCCGGCGCCGAGCGCCACGATCAGCAGGTGCCCGACGGTGAGCAGTCCGGCCAGGGCGGCCACCGGCACGCTCGCGAACAGCGCCGCGGCGGCGAGGTCGGCGGCGATCATCACGGGTCGCCGGCGGACCCGGTCGACCCACGCCCCGACCGGCAGACCGGCGAGCAGCCACGGCAGCCAGGCCGCGGCGGTGAGCACCGCCACCTGGAACGTGGTCGCGTCGAGCACCGCTACCGCGACCAGCGGCAGCGCCACGGCGGTCATGTTGCTGCCCACGGCGCTGACCGTGTGACCGGTCCAGAGCAGCCGGAAGTCCCGGTGCCGGAACAGCCGCCCGGGCGGCGCCTCGACCGGCCCGGACGTGCGCGCGGGAGCGGTCACGGCCGGCCCGGGACGCCGTGGGCGAACACGAAGACCGGCTCGCGGCGCTGCCCGTCCCCGGGCACCGGCCGGTCGGCCCACCGGGCGAACAGCGCGATCACCTCGCGGCTGAATTCGGCCAGCTCGTCGGGGGTCAGGTGCAGCCACTTGTCGGTGCTGAACGGCCCCTCCCCCCACGCGGCGTGCGCGTCGTCGGGTGCCGAGTGCCAGGCGCGGACCAGTTCGGCGTGCCGCTCCAGGTTGAGCGAGCTGGCGGCGTCGGCCACCACCCGGGCCGCCGGGTCGTCGTCGAAGTCGCTGTTGGACCAGCGCACCCCGCGGTCGCGCAGCCGCCACCAGCGTTCCCGGCGGTCGCGGGCCAGTTCGGGCGCCTCGACCAGCAGGTCGGCGGCGGCGAGCACCTTGAGGTGGTGGCTGACGTTCGCGGGCGCCTGGCCGGTGTGCTCGGCGAGCATGCCGACGGTGCACGGTCCGTACACCTTGAGCACGTCCATGAGCCGGCGGCGCAGGGGGTGGGCGAGTGCGGCGAGCACCCGCGAGTCGGTGACCTGCCGGACGGAGGGCTGTTCCATGCGGCGAGTCTGACATTCGCAAGAGTTGTTGCGCAACGCCTCTTGCGAATTGGGAGGGACCGCGGCGCCGCGACGGGACCGTCGCGGCGCCGGGCGGTCAGGCGGTCAGACGGCGGGACAGTTCGTCGGCCACGTCCCGGGCGATCTGCGGCGGGATGGCCTCGGCGATCTTCTCCGGCGGCAACCCGGCCAGCACCCCGGAGACGATCTGTTCCTCGTCGGTGAAGTCCTTCCCGGACAGCTCGTTCACCTGTGCCACCAGTGCCGGCCAGGCGCGCAGCATCGCCAGCATCTGCTGCAACGGCGAGTTCGCCATGGGCGGGTTGACCAGCCCCGTGGTGTTGACCGGCGAGATGAGCCAGTTGCGCAGGTTCTGCAGGTCGGCCAGGACGTCGCCGACGGTTCGGTTCTTGGCGCCGGTGTCGCGGATGAGCTTGTCGGTCTGTTCCATGTCGTCCTCCGGTTTCGCGGTGGCGATCATCCCGATCGCGGTCAGGTAGCGGCGGAACAGCGGGGTCTGGTCCCGGCCCGCCTTCGTGGAGTCGCGGAAGAAGCTGAAGTGGGTGTGGAACAGGTGGCTGCTGTCGCCGCCGGTACGCCGTCCCAGCCGGTCCCAGCGGCGTACGGTCCGCCCGTCCGGGGAGTAGATGATCTCCCGGATGTCCCGGGTGTCCGCGGCGTTCGCCACGCACTGCGCCACCATCCAGGTGGAGAACGTCCGCAGGTTGTGCGTGCCACCACCGGAGCGGACGGAGAACGTGCCGACGTCCAGCGCCGACGCGTACAGCGTGAGCCCGGACCGGTCCCGGTTGGACTCCACCACCGAGTAGTCGTTCGTGACGACCCGGTCGGAGCCGCAGTGGTAGCCGCCGCGGTGGTTGACGTCGCCGACGATGCCGACCTCCGCCGGCTCCAGGTCGTCGGCGCGTACGGCGTTCTTGTCGACGTTGAGGTAGGTGAGTAAGAGATTCCGGACGGCCAGCAGGTTCGCCGGGGCCGACGTCATGGCAGATCCCCTTCCGATCGATGACCGGCGAGGGCACGACAATCACACCGCGTGATGACGTGCGATCTGCGGACGCGCCCCGCCGGATAACTGCACGGCACCGGGCACTTGCTCCGAGCTTAACCACGGTTAGGCAGAAATGCCCAGCTCAGGAGCGGTTTTTTGAACTATCAGCCCGCTGTGGACGGTGCCGGCACGAGCGGCAGCACCAGTGCCGAGGGATGCTCGCGATCGTGGAAGATCTCCCGCCATCCAGCACGGAGGGTCACAGCGGTGCCGAGCGGCTCACCGGTGCCGGGGTTGCGCGCGTAGCGCGGGTGGGCGCCGCCGGAGACCTGCACGCGCAGCCGGTGCCAGGGCGCGAAGCGGTACGCGGTGGGCCAGAGCGTGACCGGTACGGTGACCACTCCGGACGGATCGCGCGGGAACCGGCCGGGCTCGACGCGGACCAGGCCGTCGCAGACGTTCCACGAGCGCCCGCGCCGGTCCACGTCGCACAGACGCACGAACACGTCCAGGTACGACAGTTCGCTGCGCAGGTGGATCTCGGCGGCCACCGGACCGGCCACCTCGACCGGGTCGCGCAGCGGCTCGCTGGTGTACGTGAGCACGTCCGGGCGCGCCTCGACCGGCCGGTTGTCCACCGCGCCGGCCCGCTGGGCCACCAGCAGCGGGCCACCGAGCGACGGGGTGGGGTCGGCCGGGTCGTACCAGATCCGGTCCGGTGCGCCGTGCTCCTGCGGCTGCGGGGCCAGCCCGCCGGCGGATCGCAGATGCCATCGCGCGGGTGTGGCCGGTGGCGGCCAGTCCGGCAGGTCGCGCCAGCCGCCGCCGACGCCGCCGACGTGCACCCGCACCGGCGCGCGGTCCGGCCCGGGCCGCCCGGCCAGGTGGGTGTCGAGCCAGGCCAGGCCCTCCCGCAGCGACGCCAGGAGCAGCCCCGGGCTGCCGTGCGTCCACGGGCCGACGACCAGGCGGGTCCGCGTCCCGGCGGCCCGCAGGCGGGCGTAGTCGTCGAGCTGGGCCGGCAGGAAGATGTCCTGCCAGCCGCTGACCATCGCCACCGGGGCCCGGACCTCGGTGATCCGGTCGCCGAAGACCCGGGTACGCCAGTAGTCGGCGCCGGGGGTGTGGTGGCGCAGCCACTCCTGGAAGAACGGCACCGTCACGCCGGTGGCGACCCGGTCGGCCTCGGCCAGCGGCAGGTGCGCCAGGGCCCGGGCGAGGCGGGGCTGGCCGCGCTTGAGTTCCCACTGCCGGGCCAGCCAGGGCACTGTCTGCGCCTGGAGCAGCTCGGCCCAGGTGAGCACCGTGTCGAGGGCGAACGACTCCCCCGCGTACGTCGAGTCGCGGGTGCCCGACGCGGTCACCACGGCGACCATCGCGCGCAGCTCGTCGCCCGCCTCGGCAGCCAGCGCCCACTGCACGAAGCCCTGGTAGCTGGCGCCGAACATGCCGAACGCGCCGGTCCACCACCGCTGGCGGCGCAGCCAGTCGAGCGTGTCGAGACCGTCGTCGCGCTCGTGCACCAGCGGCGCGAACTCGCCGCCGGAGCCGAACGTGCCGCGGCACGACTGGATCACCACGTGGAAGCCCCGCTCGGCGATCAGGCGGCCCAGCAGCCGGACCGGTCCGCCCCGCCCGTACGGGGTGCGGATCAGCACGCACGGCGCGGCGGGCAGGCCGGGCGCGTAGTGGTCGGTGCGCAGCGTCACTCCGTCGCGTACCCGGACCGGGATGTCCCGGGTGACGGTGACCCGCCCGGTGCGGGCGGCGGGCAGTCGCAGCGCCGTGGTGGCCGCCCGGGTGACGAGCCGCACGATCAGGCGTCTCCGGACCCGGCGCCGCGGCGGGGCGCGGCGCGGATCTCGTCCCGGTGGGTACGCATGGAGTGCACCATCTCGGCCATGAACCGGTGCACCACGGCCAGCTCCTCGTCGCTGAAGCGGTCCATCACCTCGTCGGTACGGCGGCCGAGCGGCCCGAAGAAGCTCTGCGCCAGCGTGGCGCCCCGGTCGGCGTAGTGCAGGAGGATCTTGCGGCGGTCGGCGGTGTCCCGGTCACGCCGGATGTGGCCGCCGCGCTCCAGCCGGTCGACGAGCGCGGTCACCGAGCCGGAGGAGAGGTTGAGCGCCTCGCCGAGCCGTCCGGGGGTGATCGGGTCGCCCACCAGCTCGGCCTCCATGACCGCGATCAGGGCGTACAGGTCGGTGGCGTTGAGCCCGTGCAGCCCGGCGAACGCGTGCCCGATGTGCTGCGCGTCGACCGAGTAGCGGCGCAGGTCGTTTGTGATGTCGGCGACCATGCGACCGCGTGGGTCGTCGCGTCGCCGGTACATCTTGTGCGCCGCCACCGCTTGCCGCCACCCCCTGTCGAACAGTTCCGGTTGCAGCATAGAACCACCCCGGATAATCTCGCTCATCAAGATACTCGTTCAAAGAGAATCCCCCGCGACCAATATGTGAGGGCATCAGATGTCTCTGTTCACCCGCGTCGTCCGGGGCCGGCTGGCCGCCTGGCTCACGCTGGCCGCCGCACTCGTCGTCGGCGTGGTCGCCTTCGGGCTTCCGAAGCCGGACAATCCGGCGCCCGTCTCCGACACCGGCCTGTCCGTGGAGTGGCAGTCGACGCAGGTCGAGCGGCTCCAGGAACAGTTGCCCTCCAAGGACGCCCAGACCGCCCTGGTGGTGGTCAGCCGCGCCGACCAGGCCCCGCTGAGCGGGGCCGACCGCAGCGTGCTCGACGGCCTCGGCGGCGAGTTGAACTCGCTCGCCGTAGGCGGGCGGATCTCCCCCGCCCAGGTCTCCCCGGACGGCACCGTGGCGCTGGTAGCGGTGCCGCTGTCCACCGAGGGCGGCCCGTCGGCGGTGGTCGACGAGGTGGAGAAGCTCCGCGAGGCGGTCGGTGACCTGCCCGGCGAGCTGACCGTCGAGGTCACCGGCGGCCCGGCGTTCACCGCCGACCTGGGCAAGGTGTTCCAGGGCGCGGACACCACGCTGCTGCTGGTCACCGCCGCCGTGGTGGCGGTGCTGCTGCTCGTCACCTACCGCAGCCCGTTCCTGTGGCTGGTGCCGCTGCTGGTAGTGGGCGCCACCGAGCAGATCACGCTGCGCGTGGTGGAGTCCCTCGTCCCCGCCTTCGGCATCTACCTGCCCAGCGGGCAGGTCACCGGCATCGCCAGCGTGCTGGTGTTCGGTGCCGCCACCAACTACGCGCTGCTGCTCATCGCCCGCTACCGGGAGGAGCTACGCCGCGAGGAGGACCGGTTCGCCGCCATGCGCTCGGCGCTGCGCCGCACCGCCGAGCCGATCCTGGCCAGCGGCAGCACCGTCGTCCTCGGCGTGCTCACGCTGCTGCTGTCCGAGCAGGAGACCAACCGGGCGCTCGCCATCGCCTGCGCCACCGGTGTGATCCTCGCCATGCTCTCCGCCCTGTTCGTGCTCCCCGCCGCCCTGCTGCTGTTCGGCCGGGGCCTGTTCTGGCCGTTCGTCCCCCGCGTCGGCAGCGCCGCCCGCGAGGGCCGGATCTGGGGCCGCCTCGGCGAGCTGGTGGTCCGCCGGCCGCTGCCGGTCGCCGCGCTCGCCGTCCTGCTGCTCGCCGGCCTCGCCCTCGGCGGCCTGGGCATCCGCACCGGGCTGTCCGAGACCGAACAGTTCAGCGAGAAGCCCGAGGCCGTCGCCGGAGCCGAGACGCTCGCCCGGGCGTTCCCGGCCGGCAGCACCCAGCCGGTCGCGGTGCTCACCACCCCGCAGGCCGCGCAGGCGGTCCTGGCCGCGGCGAACGGCGTCGACGGGGTCGCCTCCGCCCGCCCCGGCGCCGCCGGGGACCGGGTCGCCCAGATCGACGTGGTGCTCACCGCCGAGCCGGGCAGCGCCGCCTCCGACCGGGCCGTGGTGGCGCTGCGCGACGCCGTGGCCGCCGTACCGGACTCCGCCCCGCCCGCCGTGGACGGCGCGGACGCCCCCGACGGCGCCCTGGTCGGTGGTTCGGTCGCCGCGACGTACGACTCGAACGAGGCGAACACCAAGGATCTCAAGCTGATCCTGCCGCTCATCCTGCTGCTGGTCGGCGCGGTGCTGGTGCTGCTGCTGCGCGGGCTCCTGGCGCCGCTGCTGCTGGTGCTGACAGTCATCGCCTCGTTCTTCGCCAGCCTCGGCGCGGCCTGGCTGCTCTTCGACCACGTGCTGGACTTCCCGGCGCTGGACAGCGGGGTGCTGCTGCTCGCGTTCGTCTTCCTGGTGGCGCTCGGCGTCGACTACAACATCTTCCTGGTCACCCGGGCCCGGGAGGACGCCCGGCGCACCGGCACCCGCGACGGCATGCTGTCGGCGCTGCGGGTCACCGGCGGCGTGATCACCAGCGCCGGCATCCTGCTGGCCGCGGTGTTCGCGGTGCTCGGCGTGCTGCCGCTGATCACGCTCACCCAGATCGGCATCATCGTCTGCATCGGTGTGCTGCTGGACACGCTGCTGGTCCGGACGGTGCTGGTGCCGTCGCTGGCGTTCCTGCTCGGCGACCGCTTCTGGTGGCCCGGCCGGATCGCCCGGGACGCCGACGCGCCCGAGATCGGAAGAGCGTCGTGTAGGGAAAG
>NZ_JBMVFV010000105.1:0-18177 GCF_049538395.1 Micromonospora sp. AB353
CGGCGCGACCAGCAGCGCCAGACCGGCGACCAGGGCCACGTCGCCGACGAGGAACACCGCCCGGGTACGGCGCACCGCCGCCCGTACCCGGGGCTGCTCCCGGTAGTGGCCGATGAGCCCGATGAGCAGGTGCCCGGCCGCGATCCAGCCGACGGCCAGTTGCACGAGGCTGGGCGCGGTGGTCATCACCAGGGTCGCCGTGGTGGCCGCCGCGATCCGGGCCTGCAGGGCGCGGGCGCCCGGCTCGCCGTCGAGATAGCGGCGCGCGTAGCCGGCGACGACGGCGGCCAGCCCGCAGACGAGGAGCGCGAACAGCGCGGTGAACCGGTCGAGCCGGATCCCCACGGAGAACGCCGGCCCGGGTGGGTCGAGCCGGAGCAGGAGCGCCGGGACGACCGGGTCGTACGCGACCCGGGCCAGCAGCGCGGCGGCCGCGGCGGCGGTGAGCGCGAGCAGCGCCCCCACCACCCGGGCGGCTCGACGGGGATCGGGTACCGCCAGCGCGCACAGCGCCGCCGATGCGGGCCCGGCCAGGACTCCCAGAACCAGTGCGACGGACATCGTCACCTCCTCAGACATGCGCACTGTATTACACGATTCGTAATTCGTGTATCGTGAGACGCACGACAGCGACAGCGACTCGGCACGAGGAGGAGCGATGGACGCGACCGGATCCCCGTCGCAGGTGTGGCAGACCAGCCCGAGCTTCGCCCTCGCCCGGCTACGCGCCGGGCACCACCGGTTCCGGGCCGGCGGCCTTCCCGTCCCGTCGGCCGGCGCGGCACCGGTGGCCGCGGTCCTGTCGTGCGCCGACCCGCAGCCCGAGGCCGTGACCGTGTTCGGCGGCGTCGACGTCTACGCGGTCCGCACCGCCGGCCTGCAGGTCGGCCCGGCCGTGCTGGGCAGCCTGGAGTACGCGGTCGCGCGCCTCGGCGCACCCCTGCTGGTCGTGCTGGGCCACGCCTCCTGCTCCCTGGCGGGCGGCAGCGGGCCGGACCGGGTACGCGCCACGCTCACCGCCCTGCGCCGCCGGTCCCCCCTGCTCGACCAGGCCGTCCGCTCCGGCCGCTGCGGCATCCACGGCATGATCTGGCACGACGCGGAGCGCCTCCTCAACGAGGTGCGGCCCGTGCTGCCACCGCCGGCCCGCCGGGCCTGCCGCCTGCGGCCACCGAACAACGCGTCGGCGCGGTCGCACTGAGTGGGGCGACGCCTCATCAGGGGTTGCACACCGGGCACGCACCGGGGTCCGCGGCGCCGCCCACGGGCCGGCGCGAGCGGTACGCGCACCTGCCGCATCCCGCGACCAGCAGCGCGTCGTGAGCGGTGGGCGTGCCGCAGTCGCGGCAGGGCAGTCCCGGCTCGGTGCCGACCAGGCCGAATCCCGGCGCCGCACAGGCGGGGCAGGGCGTGGCGAGACGCCGGGCCAACCGGTCGGCGGCGGCGGCGATGACCCGCATCCGGGTCGGATTGACGTGGGCCCGAAGGTCCGCGCCGAGCACGGCGGTGCCGTCGGCGGAGTCGAGGGCGGCCCGCCGGACGGCGACGAGCACGTCGGCGAGCCGGCGGAGTCCCTTGACCGGCTGACCGGGCCCGGTCGCGGGCCGGACGACGACCGCGTGGTGCGGGAACCCGGCCCGGCGCAGGAACGCGAGCACGGCGCCGCGGTCCCGACCGTCGGTGACCACCTGGCCGTGGTTGGTCTCGACGCTCAGGGCGCTCTCCACCAGGGTCAGACCCGACCGGTCGTCGACGAGCGCCACGTACTCCACGTCGGCAGGAGTCCAGGAAGCCGCCGGGTGCGGGCCGAACGCCCCTTCGCTGGCCAGCCCGACGACGGACCCGGTCGCGGCCATCCCGAGCCGGGCCTTGCGCACCACGGTCTCCCGCGCCGAGCCGATTCGCCGCACCTCGCCGGTGAACGTACCGAGCGCGTCGGTGTCCACCGGCGCCACCCGCACGCTCATCCCGAGCCGCCGGCGCAGCAGTGGACGCAGCGCCCACTGTTTGCCGTGCATGGTGGCCAGGCAGGCCACCACGCCATGGAACGGTGACGCCTCCACACCACCGATCCTATCCGAGACAGGAACGGTGATTCCGGAATTCCGTTACGTGCCGGGTCGGTCGCCCGATCCGACCGCGTCGATCAGGCCGGCCAGCAACGCCACCCGGGGCACCACCGAGTCGAGGTCGAGCCACTCGCCCGGGCTGTGGTCGGCACCGCCGATCGGGCCGAGCCCGTCGAGGACGGCCGCACCGGCCTCGGCCAGCAGGTTCGCGTCCGCGCAGCCGCCGGTCGCGGTGTGCGAGACCGGTACGCCGAGACCCGCACCCACCTTCGCCGCCAGCTCGGCCAGCCGGCGTCCGGCCGGCCCCGGCTCCCACGGCGGGGTGGGCGCGTGCACGGTCAGCTCGGCGTGCACCCCGGACACCACCGGCTCGGCGACCAGCCGGCGGATCTCGGCCAGCGCCGCCTCGTACTCGCCGGTGCGCCAGGCCCGCAGGTCGACGAGCATCCGGGCCCGGTCGGCGACCACATTGGGCCGGCCTCCCGCCTCCAGCGCGCCCACGTTCACTGTCACCCCGGGCCACCGGCCGTTGAGCTGGTCCAGCGCGACGGTCAGCCGGGCGGCGGCGAGCAGCGCGCTGGCGCCCCGTTCCGGCTCGATGCCGGCGTGCGCGGCCCGGCCGCGCAGCGTCACCGCGAGGTCGGCGACGCCCTTGCGCGCCGACACCAGGTCGCCGTTGTCGCGGGCGCACTCCAGGCAGAGCGCCACGTCGGCCTCGGCCCCGAGGGTACGCAGCAGCGGCCGGCTGCCGAGCGAGCCGATCTCCTCGTCCGGCGTGCAGACCAGCACCAGTTCGCCGTACCGGTGGCGGTCCAGCGCGGTGAGCACCTCGACGGCGGCCAGCCCGGCGAGCACGCCGCCCTTGTCGTCGCTGACCCCCGGGCCGTACGCCCGGCCGTCCTGGACCCGGAACGGGCGGGCGGCGGCCGTGCCGGGCGGGAAGACGGTGTCCAGGTGGCCGGCGAGCAGGACCCGCCGGGTGCCGGCGCCGCGGCGGCGGGCGATCAGCACGTCCCCGAGCGGCCCGCCGGCGGGATCGGCGACCGGTACCCGCTCGACGGCCAGCCCGGCGCCGAGACACCAGCCCTGCACCAGGTCGCCGACCTCGCGCAGTCCGTCGACCTGGCCGGAGCCGGAGTCGACGGCGACCAGCCGGGCGAGCCGGTCGTGGTACGCGGACAGCCGGTCACCGGCCGCGCCGAGCAGCGGGTCCATCAGAGCACCTTGTCGAGGAAGGCGCGGGTGCGCTCGTGACGGGGTCGGCCGAGTACCTCGTCCGGTGGGCCGGCCTCGACCACCACGCCGTCGTCGAGGAACGCGACCTGGTCGGCGACCTCGCGGGCGAAGCCCATCTCGTGGGTCACCACGACCATTGTCATGCCGTCGGCGGCGAGGCCCTTCATCACGTCCAGCACCTCGCCGACCAGTTCCGGGTCAAGTGCCGAGGTGGGCTCGTCGAAGAGCATCAGCTTCGGGCGCATGGCCATCGCCCGGGCGATGGCCACCCGCTGCTGCTGCCCGCCGGAGAGCTGGCTCGGGTAGTGGTGGGCGCGGTCGGCCAGCCCGACCCGGTCGAGCAGCCGTAGCGCCTGCTCGCGGGCCCGCTCGCGCGGGGTCCGCAGCACGCGCACCGGCGCCTCGGTCACGTTGCCGAGCGCGGTGAGGTGCGGGAACAGGTTGAACCGCTGGAACACCATGCCGATGTCGCGGCGGCGAACGGCCACCTCGCGGGCCTTCAGTTCGTACAGCCGGTCGCCCTGGCGGCGGTAGCCGACCAGTTCGCCGTCGACCGCGAGCTGCCCGCCGTCGATGCGTTCCAGGTGGTTGACGCAGCGCAGGAACGTGGACTTGCCGGAGCCGGACGGACCGAGCAGGCAGGCCACCTCGCCGGCGGCCACGGTCAGGTCGATGCCCTTGAGCACCTCGACCGGGCCGAACCGCTTGGTGACGCCCACGGCACTGACCATCGCCGTCATCGCACGCCTCCCCGGGCGAAGCCGCGGCCGAACCGGCGCTCGACCAGCCACTGACCGGCGGAGAGGAGGCTGACCAGGGCGAGGTACCAGATCGCCGCCACCACGAGCAGCGGGATCACCTTGTAGTTGTTCTGGTAGACGCTCTGCACGGCGGTCATCAGGTCCCGCCCGGCGATGATCGACACCAGCGCGGTGGACTTGAGCATGGTGATGGTCTCGTTGCCCATCGGCGGGATGATCACGCGCATGGCCTGGGGCAGCACCACCCGGCGCAGGGTGAGCGTGGGGCTCATGCCGAGGGCGGCGGCGGCCTCGGTCTGGCCGCCGTCGACGGCCAGGATGCCGCCGCGGATCACCTCGGCGGCGTACGCCATCTCGTTGAGCGACAGCGCGAGCACGGCGGCGACGGTGCCGGTGATCACCACGCTGGTGGGCCGGTCGAACAGGACGGTGCCGGTGAACGGCACGGTCACTGTGATCCGAGGGAACAACGCGCCGAGGAAGCCGAAGAAGATGATCTGCACCAGCAGCGGGGTGCCGCGGAAGACCCAGATGAACGTCCAGGACACGCCGCGCAGCACCGGATTGTCCGACAGCCGCAGCACGGCGAGCAGGATGCCGCCGGCGGTGCCGAGGACCATGGCGAGCACTGTGAGCCAGAGCGTGGTGAGCACGCCGTCGAGCACGTAGTCCTGGAACAGGTAGTGGGCGACAGTGGCCGGTTCGAGGTTGGGGCTGGTCAGCAGCGCCCGCAGGAACAGCGCGGCCAGTCCGGCCACGACCAGCGCGGTCAGCCAGCGGCCGTAGTGGCGGACGGGGACGACCCGTACCGCCGGGGTGTCGGTGGTGGTCATCGTGACAGTGCCTCCGGCAAGGGGGTGCGGCGGTCGCCGGGCGCCTCCGGGCCCGCCCTCACGGAATGGGAGGACGCCCGGCGACCGCGGATCGGGGGGGGTGGTCCGCCGGGTCAGTCGATGGCCTGGTCGATGGTGGCCTTCTCGACGGCGATCGGGGTCTGCTTCCAGCGGGCCAGGATCTTGTCGTAGGTGCCGTCGTCGATGAGCGACTGCACCGCGGCCCGGTACGCCTCGGCCAGCTCCTTCTGAGCCTTGAGGAAACCGAAGCCGTTCGGGCTGGCCAGCCAGCCGTTGGGCGAGGACGGGTCGGCGACCAGCTCGGCCTTGCCGGCCAGCTCGCCCACGGTGTCCACCAGGTTGACCCGGGTGGCGGCGACCACCTGCACGTTGCCGGCGATCAGCGCCTGCACCGCCTGCGGGTTCTCCGGGTACTCCTTGACCTGCAACGGCCGGCCGGCGCAGCTCTGGGTGGCGTACGCGGCCAGGTTCTTCGCCTGGTTGCTGGCCTTCTGCACGGCCACGGTGCGGCCGCAGAGGTCGGCCACGGTCTTGACGCCGAGCGGGTTGCCGGCGGCGACCAGGAAGCCGGTGCCGGAGGCGGAGTAGTCGACGAACGTGGCGACCTGCTGGCGTTCCTTCTTGTCGGTGATGCCGCCGGCGATGGCGTCGTACTTCGCGGCCTGGAGGCCGGGCACCAGACCGTCGAACGGCTGCTGGGTGAAGGTGGCCTTCAGGCCGAGCCGGGCCGAGGCGGCCTGGAACAGGTCGTGGTCGAGGCCGACGAACTCGTCCGTGCGGCCCTCGACCTTGAAGTCGATGAACGGCTGGTAGGGGGCGTTGGTGGCGACCGTGACGGCGCCACGGCCGCGCACGTCGGCCGGAACCTTGGCGGCGAGGGCCTTGTCGGTCTCGACGGCGCCGACGCCGTCGATGGTGACGGAGACGGGCGTGATCTCGTCGGTGGAGCCACCGGCCGTGGAGGTGCCGCAGGCGGCGGTGGCGGCGAGCAACGCCGTGGTCGCGGCGAGCAGAGCGAGGGTACGGATGCGCATGGGGAGTCCTTCCGGGGGCCGGATCAGCCAGCTCCCGGACTGTAACCCACGTTACGATCTCGGTGGGGTTACAGTTTTCTGTAACGTACGTTTCAGCGTACGCCGAACGCCTGCTGCGCTCCCTCCATCGCCTTGAGCCGGGCGCCGGCCATCGGGCCGAGCCGGTCGATCAGCGCCGCCACCAGCGTCTCCACCAGCGCCAACGTCGGCACGAAGCTGTCGTACGGCGACGGCGAGTCGACCCGGGCGGGCAGTACCACCTCGGCCAGGCCGGCCACCGGCGAGAGCCACCGGTCGGTGAACAGCACCACCCGGGCACCCCGGCCGGTCACCTCCCGGGCCAGGGCCAGGGTCGGCTCCTCGTACCGGCGGAAGTCGAAGAGCACCACCAGATCCCGCCTGCCGACGTCCACCAGCATGTCGGCCCGCTCCACCGGGCCGGCGGGCAGCAGCCGGCTGTTACCGCGCACCTGCATCAGGTGCAGCACCAGGTAGTTGGCGAACAGCGCGGAGAACCGGCCGCCGGCCGCGGTGATCCGGTACTGCTGGTCGGCGAGGAGGCGCACGGCCGCGTCCAGCTCACCCTGCGGAAGGTCGGCCAGCGTGCCGGCCACCGCCTCGGGCAGCGCGGCGGCGGCCCGGGACAGCGCCCCGTGGGGCGGCGCCCCGCTGCGTTCGGTCGCCCGGTACGCGGTCAGCGGCGAGGTCTCCCGCTCGGCCAGTTCGTCGCGCAGCGCCCGCTGGAACTCCGGGTAACCGCCGAAGCCGAGCCGGGACAGGAAGCGCAGCACCGTCGGGGCGCTCACGTCGGCCCGCTCGGCCAGCGCCGCGACAGTGCCCAGGCCGGCGGACGGATAGGACGCGAGGAGGGCGCGGGCCACCCGGCGCTCGGCCGGGCTGCACTCACCGAGCCGCTGGCGGATCAGCGCCGCGACCCCCACGGCGTGGGTCTCGTCGGCAGGTACGGGGTTCGACACGAGCAGAGCGTAGCGGCCCGCCGCCGCGCTCCCCCGCGACGGCGGATCCGCGGTCGGGCGTCGCCGCCCGTCCGCGGACCCTTCGGAGGGTGCCGGGTCAGGACTTCGCGACCGCGCAGGAGTAGTCGGCCGTGCCAGAGCCGGCGTACGCCTCCAGGTCCAGGTAGTAGGTGCCGGTGCCGGACGAGGTCCGGGTCAGCGTGACCGACTCGTCCGCCCCGGCGCCGTCGTTCACCGATCGGGTCAGCGTGCTCCCGCTCGCGCTGAGCAGATAGAGGTCGGCGTCGTACGCCGACGGCACGGCGCAGTTCACGGTCAGCGTCTGTCCACTGCCGAGGGTCAGGGAGAAGTAGTCCCGGTCCGACGCGCTCTTCATGTCCCCGGTGACCGTGGCCGGGAAGGTCAGCCCGGAGATGTCGTTCGCGGCGGTGCGGCTGTCGTTCGGCTCCACCTCGGCGAAGGCGGACCCGCCGGACGGCGGCGGGGTGGTCGAGCAGTCGGTGACCGGCGTGCCGCTGTAGAGGTTGGCGTCCGGCACGCCGGCGCGCACGCTGCGCAGGTAGTAGCCGCAGGTGGGCCGGTTGGCGAAGTCGTAGCTCTGCCCGTTGGTCAGCTTCCAGATCTTGAAGTTGGTGTAGGTCAGCGGCTGCCGGGAGACGGCCACCTCGGGCTGGTGGTCACCGAGCACCACGTACGCGCTGGGACCACTGAGCGTGGCCCGGCCGGCACGGTCGACGAACAGCGAGGCTCCCTCCTCGACCCCGACACCCCACGCCTTGCCGCCGGGTGCCAGCCCGTCGGCGACCGCGCGGGCCACGAACGCCATGGTCCGTCCCATCCGGTCCCGGGTGACGAAGTGCGAGTCGTTGATCGTGCCGGCGTAGTTCGGCCAGCGGAACATGCCGGTGGTGAACGTCAACGACCGGTCGTACGGGTTCGCCAGCGCACCCGACGAGGTGGCGCTCGCGGTGCACGCGTCGTAGACGATGTCGCTGTTGACGTGGTGGCCGGCGCTGCCGCCGCCGACGCCGCCGCCCTTGGCCACCACCGACTCGACCGACGCCTCCAGCGTGGTGCCCTTCCAGGCCACGTACCGGCACTGGTCGCCACCGGCGAAGTAGACGAACTCGGCGTTGCGGACGTCGGTGTTGACCTGGCTGTTGTTGCCGTCCGCCGCGGCGGTGAGGGTGAGCGTGGTGCAGGAGTTCACACCGGCCAGCGGGCTGATGACGTCGCACTCCGGGGTGCCGGAGCCGGAGCCGGCGATGACCACCACGTCGATCGCGCCGGACCCGCCGCGGATCGCGTCGACGGCCTTGGTCATCGTGGCGGTGACGATGCCGCCGGAGCCGTTCATGGTGTACGCCGGGCCGGACCAGGTGGCCCGGCTGGCGTCGGTGGCGCTGCCCTGGCGTACCCGGGTGACCTGGGCGTGGGCGGCGGTCACGCCGAGCGGGGCGACGGTCAGCAGTGCCGCGGCGGCCGCCGTCACGGCGAGCCGGCGAGGGTTGCGGGAAGGGGACATGGGCACCTCCGAGGGGCCACGAAGCGATGAAACAGAAGTTACATCCATTAAGGTCACTGCTCAATAAGTAACTTCTGTTACAGCTTCGTGACGGCGGCGCCGGACCCCCGGCCCGACGCCGCCGCACCCACGTCAGGCCGCCCGGATGCCGATCACCACGCCGGTGAACGTGGTCGCCGTCGCACCCCGGTACGCCGCGAACCCGGCCCCCCGGGTCAGCCGGGCCGCCCACTGCGGATCCTTCTCGTACGACGTGCCGCCCACCGCCACGCAGCCGGTGCGAGCGGCGAGTCCCTCCTCGACCAGGCCGACCATGGCGTAGTCGTAGAAGACGTCCTCGGACGGCACCGCCGTGCACGGTCCCGCCGCCGGGCGCACGCGCGGCTTGCCGGGGGCGGGCACCACGGTCCAGCGTGGCGCGAGGTACGCGTCGCCGGCGGTGAGCCGGCTCCACCGCACGCCCTCGACACCCCACACCCCGCCGTGGCCGGTCACCCGCGCCCGGCGCAGGTCCAGCACGCTGACGCCGCGCTGCCCGAGCACCCGCAGCGAGGTACGGCGACCACCCACGCCGGTCACCTCCAGCGCGGTGTTCTCGTCCAGCCCGAAGACCCGGGCGTGCCGGGTGTCCGAGGCGAGCCGGATCGAGCGCGCCTCCCGCCCACGACGGGAGAAGTGGGTGTCGAGGAGCCCCGCGGTGAAGAACCCGAACCCGCCGCCGGGCAGGTAACCGAGCACGTCCGGGTCGTCGAAGTAGCCCGGCTTCGCACCGTCCCGCAGGCCGGGCTCGGTCGAACCACCGGTGATCATGTCGCGGCCGGCCATGATCTGCGCGCCGGCGCTGGTGCCGGCGACCACCGCGCCGCCGCGCAGCTTGCGCCGCACGGCGGCGAGCGCCGCGCTGTCCCGCTGCGCCTTGCCCCGGGTCATCGTGGTGACGTAGCGGTACTGGTCGCCGCCGCCGAAGAAGAAGCCGGTCAGCGATTCGATCTGCCGGACCACCGCCGGGTCGTCGGCAGCGCCCGGGTGGTCGAGGTCGATCGGGATCCACTGGGCGTCGGCCGCCCCGTAGGACCGGAACAGGCCGGCGTAGTAGTCGCCGTTGCAGACGCTGTTGTTGCAGTCCGGGGTGCCGGCGTCCGGGTCCTCGGCCGGCACCGGCGCGGCGGCGGTGACGATGCCGATCCGGGCCCGGCCGGGGCCGCCGGCCAGCCGCACGATGTCCTCGTAGATCTCCCGGTTGTCGTCGGCGAGCGCGCCGCCGACGAGCACCAGGCTACCGCCGGTGCGGTGGTGGGACGCCGAGGCCGGGACCGCGCCGACCGGCACGCTGAGCGCGACCGCGGTACAGGCACCGACCCCGAAGGTCAGCAGGCGGTTCAAGGGCATGATTGCTCCTCACGGATCGTGAGGGCGAGCCGGGACCGAGCGTACGGCAGCCGGCCGGACCGGACAACGGCCGCCGGGCGGGTCGCGCCGACCGACGTCCGCACCCCGCACAGGCGTGCGCTCGCTGCTCCGGCTGTGGGGCGTCACGCTGGCCGGCAACCTGGTCGGTGACTGGCTGGTGGCCTGGCTCATCATCCGCGGCCTGCCCCGGCTACGACCCGCCGCCGTCGACACCGGCACGCACTACGCCGCGCTCGGCGTCAATCTCCGCTCGTTCGTCCTGGCCGTACTCGCCGGTCTGGTGATCACGCTGATGACCTGGATGCAGCACGCCACCGAGAGTCTCGGCGTGCGCCTCGTACCGGCCCTGCTGTTCGGCGCGTTACTCACCGGCGGGCAGCTCTTCCACAGCGTCCTCGACTCGATCATGCGGAACGGTCCACCCGGGTCAACTCAGCGAACCAGCGACCATCCGACCGGAACACCTCGCCGACCCTCAGTCCCGCCGCCGCAGCGACACCTGACATCGCATCCGGGTCCAGCCACGCCCAGTGGAAAAGGGAACCCCGGTGTCGTCCGGTCTCCACGTGGGCCTGCCCCTGCCAGGCACCGGCGCCGGGCGGTTCCAGCTCGGCCAGCACCGTGCCGGACGAGCACAGCAGCGAGACGCACCGCCGCAGCAGCGCGACCGGGTCGCCCCCGATGCCGATGTTCCCGTCGAGCAGCACCGTGTGTGCCCACCGTCCCTCGGCCGGCAGCGGGCCGAACAGGTCGGCGTGCACGGCGACCGCGCCGCGCGAGCGGGTCAGCGCCACCGCCCGCGGCGACACGTCCACCCCCACAGCGCTCAGCCCGGCCCTGGTCAACGCCACCGACATCCGGCCCGGACCGCACCCCAGGTCGAGGGTGGGACCGACACAGCGGGCCACCACAGTCGCCTCCGCGGCGGTGGCCTGCCGATGCCACCGCTCCACCGGCAGGCGGCGGCTGGGCCCGTCCGCAGGCACCAGCCAGTGCACGTCTCCGGCGGGGTCGCGTAGCGCGGAGGCGAATCCGTCCCCGTTCACGCGCGTACCACCATGTCGCGACGCACGGCCTCGACCTGGCGGGCGAACCGGCCGTCCGGGACCGCCGACGCCACGGCGTGCGCGTCGGACCAGTCGTCCACGTCCCGCAGCACGGGCAGCGGCACGGGGCGTAACCCGCGTCCGGTCAGCGCGGACCATGTCGATCGGCCCGTGACCGGCGTCGACATCGGCACCGCCCGTAGCGTCACCGCCTGCCGCGGGTCGCGCAGCCCGAGCGCCCACCAGCCGCCGTCGTGGGCGAAGCCGAGCGCCGCGTCGGCATCGTCGAGCCGGCGCACGGCGGCGGCCAGCGACGCCGGGGTCAGTTGCGGGGTGTCCATCCCGATCTGCAGCACCCAGCGGCCGGGGAACGTCTCGGCGACGTCGAGGTGGGCGTGCGCGAGCCGGTCGGCGAGGTCCGTGCCGCGCTGCGGCAGGACCGACCAACCGGCGAGGGCAGCGGTCAGCTCCACGCCGTCCACGGCTTCCGCGAGATGTCCGGCCAACGCCAGAACCGGCGTCACGCCCGGTGTCCCCCGGACGGCGTCCACTGTGTCGAGCAGCGCGGCGGCAGCCAGCCGGGCGGCCTGGACGGGAGTCGCCGGCGGGCACAGCCGGGTCTTCACCAGGCCGGGCACGGGCGCCTTGGCCATCACCAGTACGACGGTCACCGCGACTTCCGGACGGTACGCAACACGGCGGCGAAGTCCCGGGTGGCCCGCAGGGTGCCCCGTACCGAGCCGGAGACCTTGGAACGGGTGCCGGCCGCGCGCGGTGCGTAGGTGACGTCCACCTCGTGGATGCGCCAGCCCGCCGCGGCGGCTCGGATCACCAGCTCCAGCGGATAGCCGAAGGCCCGGTCGGTGACCCCGAGGGCGAGCAGCGCCTCCCGGCGCGCCACCCGGATCGGGCTGAGGTCACGCAGCGGCATGCCCCGGTGCCGCAGCAGCGCGGCGACCAGCGCCGTGCCCGCCCGGGCGTGCCAGGGCCACACCCCGGCACCGACCGGCCGACGGCGGCCGACGGCCAGATCAGCGACCCCGTCGGCGACGAGGGCGACCAGAGCGGGTAACTCCCGGGGAGCGAAGGAGCCGTCGGCGTCCAGCACGCAGACCAGTTCCGTGTCGGCGGCCTCGATCCCGGTGTGCACGGCCGCTCCGTACCCGCGCCGTGGTTCGTGCACCACCCGGGCCCCGTGCCGCGCGGCCACCTCGGGTGAGCCGTCGCGCGACCCGTTGTCAACGACGATCGCCCGGTACCCGGGCGGCAACGCGGTCAGCACGGCGGGCAGAGCAGCGGCCTCGTCCAGGCACGGCAGCACCACGTCGATCTGTGTCGGCATACCGCCGACGCTAGGGCCGTCCGACGGCGGTCCGCGCTCGATTCAACCTTACGGAACACTTACCGTGCCGACACTTCTTACCGTCCGGTGACGTACCGGCGAAGCGGCTGACAGCGGAGGAACCGAGCCGTACCGTCCGGTCGACATGAGACCCGGTGCCACCGTTTCCCGCCCGTCCGTCCACCACCGCCTCCCGGATCGACACCGGGGGGATCTGCTGGTGCTGGGCGTCGAGGCGACGCTGCTGGTCACCGCCGTGGCGGTGGGCGCGATGCTCAACCGCGCCGGAGTGGGCCTGCACGCCGACGCCGCGCCGCTCTACGCCACCTGGAGACCGCACCTGGGCTGGGGCACGCCGGCCGCGTTGGCGATCGCCGTCGCGGTGGTCGGCCCCGGAACGCAGTGGGCCCGCACCGCCCGGTGGGGCCCTCTGCTGTCCGTCGGCTACCTGGCGTCGGTCGGCTGGACGCTCGCCCTGGCGCTGGTGGACGGCTGGTCGGCGGGGCTGACGACACGGCTCACCCCGCAGGCGGAGTATCTGCACGAGGTACCCCGGGTCACCGACGTCGGGCGGATGCTGGCCGGTTTCACGGACCGCATCCTGGACTTCCAGCCGGACTCGTGGTCCACCCACACGGCCGGCCATCCACCAGGCGCCCTGCTGGTGTTCGTCGCACTCGACCGGGTCGGCCTGGGCGGTGGCACGACCGCGGCGATGGCGTGCGTCCTGGTCGGGGCGAGCGTCGTGGTGTCCGTGCCGATCGCCCTACGGGCACTGGGCGCCGAAGGGGCCGCGCGCATGTCGTTGCCGTTCCTGGTGCTGCTGCCCGGAGCGGTCTGGGTGGGTGCCTCCGCCGACGGCCTCTTCACCGGGGTGGTGGCCGCCGGCCTCGCGCTGCTGGCCATCCGGGGAACCGTGACCGCGTTGGCGGGTGGCGTGCTGCTCGGCTTCGCGCTGTACCTGTCCTACGGCTTCGTGCTCGTCGCACCCCTGGCACTCGTCGTGCTCGCGCTGCGTCCAGGAGGCCGGGTTGCCGCGCTGCTCGCCGGCGCGGCCGGTGTGGGCACTGTGGCGACGGTGTTCACCGTCGCGGGTTTCCACTGGTGGCAGGGGTACGGCCGGGTGGTCGAGCGCTACTACCAAGGCTGGGCGGCCGACCGTCCGTACGCCTACTGGGTCTGGGCGAACCTGGCGGCGCTGCTGCTCTCTGCCGGTCCGGTCGTCGGACCGGCACTGCGCCGCACTCTGCACGCGGCCCGCCGGGCCTGGCGAGGGTGGGACGGTTCCCCGGCACCGGCCGCTTGGACGGCCGGCACCGGCAGACCAGCACCTGGCGGTGACCCACTGACCCACGTCGCGGTGCGGAACCGGCGGCTCGGCGCGCTCGCGCGACGGGTCGGGACACTGGGGCCCACCGTCCTGCTACCGGCCGCCGCGGTGCTGGCGGTGCTCGCCGCCGACCTGTCGGGCATGAGCAAGGCGGAGGTCGAGCGGATCTGGCTACCGTTCACGGTCTGGCTGCTCGTCGCCGTGGCGCACCTGCCCGCCGCGACGCACCGCTGGTGGCTGGCCGGGCAGGCGCTCACCGCCCTCGCCGTCAATCACCTCGTGTTCACCGTCTCGTGAGCCGCCCTGCCGCCGGTGGCGGGCGGGGCGGGCCGGGCGGGCCGCTCAGACCGACACGGCGGCGCGTTCCCGCAGCGGATCCGTGGCGAAGGCGGCCACCCCGTCGGCGAAGCTGACCCGTGCGGTGTATCCGAGCAGGTCACGTGCGCGGCGAGGATCGGCGACCACGTGCCGCACGTCGGCCGGCCGGGCACCGCCGACGACCACCGGCGCCGGACCGTCCATCGCCGCCGCCAAGGCGGTGGCGAGATCACCGACGGTGTGCGGCCGGCCGGAGCAGACGTTCACCGGCACCAGGCCGTCCGGAGCCGGAGCGGTCAGCGCCAGCACGTTGGCGCGCGCCACGTCGGAGACGTGCACGAAGTCGCGCTGCTGCAAGCCGTCCTCGTAGAGGCGCGGCGGCCGGCCGTGGGCCAGCGCCGACCGGAAGATCGACGCGACTCCGGCGTACGGCGTGTCGCGGGGCATCCGGGGGCCGTACACGTTGTGGTAGCGCAGTGCCCAGACCCCCGCCCCGGTCTGCCTGCTCCACGCGGCGGCCAGGTTCTCCTGGGCCAGTTTGCTGGCCGCGTAGGTGCTGCGCGGTTCGAGCGGGGCGTCCTCCGGCACGAGCGCGCTGGCGAGTGCACCACTGCAGACCGGGCAGGTGGGGTCGTACCGGCCGACGGCGACATCGGCGGCGCGGCGTGGGGCCGGCCGGACGACGCCGTGCCGGGCGCACGTGTATCGCCCTTCGCCGTAGACGACCATGGAACTGGCCAGCACCAGGCGAGACACGCCGGCCCGGTGCATCGCTGCCAGCAGCACCGCCGTGCCGTAGTCGTTGTGGCTGACGTAGTCGGGCGCATCCGACGGGTCCAGCCCGTGCCCGACCATCGCCGCCTGGTGACACACGGCGTCGACACCCGCCAGCAGATCGTCGAGCAGGTGCGGATCGCGGATGTCGCCGACGACCGGTTCATGGCGGCGGAACCACTCGGGCGGCTCACTCCCGTGCGCCTGGGGCAACAGCGCGTCCAGGCACACCACCTGGTGGCCTTGCGCGACGAGCAGGTCCGCGACCTGCGATCCGATGAACCCGGCGGCGCCGGTGACGAGTACCCGCATTGCGTCACGCTAGGTCAGCGGAGAAGCCTCCGGGGCTCGTTCGGCTCCGACGTCAGCACTTCGTAAGGGGACGGCCGGTAAGCCTTCGGTAATGCGGCAAAATCCGCCCGAGGATGCCGTTGCCGGTTAGCGTCCTGCACGAAGCCCGTCGCGTCCGGTCCGACGGCCTCGCCGACCGGAGGAACCGTGCCAGCCGACCCGCCGTCCGACGAACCACCTGCCGCCTACCCGGCGCGGTTGTGGCGCACGTTGGACCGGCATCGCCCGCCCGGAGCCGACGCCGCCGCCGACGCGTGGCGCAGTCCGGTGCGTGGCCCCTGGCTGACGTCCGTGTTCGGCGTCGTCCTGCTCGCCACGCTTCCGTTGGTGATCATCACCGGTCTCCTGGACTGGATCGCGTACGGCCCCCGGCTCGGCCAGGCATTTCCCAGCGACGTGGGCTGGCTGCACCCTCCCGTCTTCGACTGGCCGACCCGTCCCGCCTGGCTGTTCCGGCTCACCCAGGGACTGCACGTGACGCTCGGCATCGTGCTGGTACCGGTGGTCGTGGCGAAACTCTGGTCAGTGGTACCCAAGCTGTTCGACTGGCCGCCGGCCCGGTCCGTGGCGCAGGTGCTCGAACGACTCTCCCTGCTGCTCCTGGTAGGCGGAATCCTCTTCGAGACGGCGACCGGCCTGCTCAACATCCAGTACGCCTACCTGTTCGGTTTCGACTTCTACACCGCGCACTGGTACGGCGCCTGGATCTTCATCGCCGCCCTCGTCGCGCACGTGCTGATCAAGCTTCCTCGTACGATCTCCGCGCTGCGCGGCCCGCGCTTCATGCGTACGACGGCGGAGGAGACCGTGCCGGAGCCGCCGGATCCGGACGGGCTGGTGGCCAGCCGGCCCGGCCCGGCGACGATGAGCCGGCGTGGCGTCCTCGCCCTGACCGGGGGCGGCGCGTTGCTGCTGGCGGCGCTGACCGTCGGGCAGAGTCTGGACGGGGTGCTACGCCGTACCGCGCTGCTGCTACCGCGGGGCCGGCAGCACGACGACGGACCCAACGGTTTCCCGGTCAACCGGACCGCCGCCGCGGCCGGTGTCCGACCCGACGACACCGGTGCTCAGTGGCGGCTGACGGTGCGCGCCGGCAGCCGCACGGTGGAGGTGGCCCGCGACGGCCTGCTCGCGATGACGCAGCACACCGCGGACCTGCCGATCGCCTGCGTGGAGGGCTGGTCGACGACGCAGACCTGGACGGGGGTGCGGCTACGGGACCTCGCGGCGCTGGTCGGCGCACCCGGCAGCGCCGTGGCGCGGGTCGAGTCGCTGGAACGGGGCGGCCTGTTCCGTCAGGCCCGGCTACAGGTCAACCAGGTCCGCCACCCCGACTCGCTGCTCGCCCTGAGAGTCAACGGCGTGGACCTCTCGGCCGACCACGGCTACCCCGCCCGCGTCGTCGTGCCGGCGCTGCCGGGCGTGCACTGCACGAAGTGGGTCCGCGGCATCACCTTCGAGGACCAGCCCGATGGCTGAGTTCCGGCGTGGCTACGGCGCCGCGCCCTGGCACCTGCTGCTCCTGCTGGGCTGCTTCGCGGTGACCGGCTGGATAGCTCTGCGGCTGGCCGGAGAACCGGCCGCCGGCCGGATGCTGCTCTGGTTCGTCGGCGCGGTCATCGCCCACGACCTGCTCCTGTTCCCGTTCTACGCGCTGGTCGACCGGGCGCTGCGCGCCGCGGTGGGCGGCCCCGGGCGTCGATCGGCGCTGAATCACGTGCGGGTGCCCGCGCTCGCGTCCGGACTGCTCCTGCTCGTCTATCTTCCCGGCATCCTCGGGCTCGGCGGCGACACGTACACGGCGGCGACCGGCCTGACCCCGCAGCCGCTGCTGGCCCGCTGGCTGCTGGCCAGCGCAGCGATCTTCGCGGTCAGCGCGGCGCTCTACGCGCTGCGGCACCGTCGGGGCACGCTGCGTCCGCAGCGACGCCGGACTCCAGGACGAGCAGCCCGTCGACCACCGGCGGAGACGTGAGAATCAGGTGATTCTGCGCGACCAGGGGCCGGTTCGACATCCGCTCATGTCCGGTCCTGGTAGCGATTCCCTGCGCGGTGCGGACGCCTCGACCGCTGGCATTCTCGCCCTCGCCGACTGCGGCGCCGGGAGCGGGTAGCGGCCGCTCGGCGTGGTCAGAGGCCGGCGGCGGCGTCGTACCGGCGCCGCAGGTCGGCCATCTCCGACGGGGGTAGCGCCTCCCTGAGTGCCAGGGCCTCGTACTTGTCGGGGAACATCTCCCGTAGCCGGTCGACAAACCTGACGTCGGCGGTCGCCTCGACCACCTTGATGCCGGGAGGCTGGGTGGTCATGTCCATGATCACCGGGCCGACGAGTTTCACCGCCCCGTCCCAGTGGCGCTTCTGTTCGGCGACGCCGCAGAGGTGAAAGCCGTAGACCGTCCGGACGTCGGCCAGGGTGGCGGCCCCGGTGGGCTCGTAGCCGTAGACATGGACTCCGCAGACGATCGCCGGCGCGGCCTGCTCTCCGGCCGGCACCTGCGGGGCGGTGTGCCCGGCGTGCTGGTGCTGTGCCGGGTCCGCCTGCTCGAGGGTCGTACGCATCCGGGTCAGGATCTCCTGGCGGAGAACCGCCGGGTCGGTCCTCGGGGTGGTCGCGGTGACCACGGCGGCCACGCCGATCGACGCGGCCAGCAGGCACACCTCGATCCACACGACACGGCTCCGGTACCAGCCGCTGACGCCTACCCGGGAAATCATGATCGTTCTTCACCTCATCGCGGTTCCTGATGGTGGCGGAGGGCGCCGGCGGTGGGGTGGCGCGTGCCGCGCCACCCCACCGCAGATGCTGTTACCGAGCGGTGCAGGTGAGTGTGGGTGTGGAGTTGGTGCCGTTCCAGGAGGCGTTGAAGCCGAAGCTGGTGGTGCCGTTGGCGCTCAGGGAACCGTTGTAGCCGACGTTCGACGCGGTGACCGACGAACCGCTCGAGGTGACCGTCGCGTTCCAGGCGTTGGTGATGCTCTGGCCGTTGGGCCAGGTCCATGCCACCGTCCATCCGGAGATGGCGGCGTTGCCGGCCCGGACGGTGACCTCGGCGCCGAATCCACCGGACCACTCGCTGGTCTTGCGGTAGGTGGCGGTGCAGGCACCGTTTCCGGCCGGCGGCGGGGTGGTGGGCGGCGGAGAGATCGGAA